>CAZMBT010000341.1:0-2513 GCA_964564395.1 uncultured Alkalilacustris sp. | reverse complement strand
GTGCGCTGACAACCATGCGCGCGCGGGTGGATTTCATCCGCGATGTGCTGGGGCGGCGCGGCGCGATCATATGGATCATCCCCGTTGCCGTGATGACCCCGGGCCTGATGGCTGAGGGGGCGCTGCGGCGCAAGGTGGCGGAATGGCTGGGCGATGAGGCCCTGTTCACCCCCGTCCAGCGCGCGCTGCCCCACAACATCACCACCGAGATGGGGATGGCATTGTGGCGGCTGGCGCAGCAGTTCAGGGCCGAGGGCGCCGAGCCCAGGCCCGACCACCCCGAAGTGCTGGCCTTTCTCGACCGTTTCGGCCACCGCGCCCTGTGGGAGATCGACCCCGGCATCGCCCGCTGGTCGGAAGAGCCCGCCTATGTGCTGGGCCTGATCCGCAGCTACATGGACGCCCCCGAGGATGCCGACCAGGAGGCGCAGTTCCACCGCCAGCGCAAAGAGGCCGAGGCAGTGGCCGCCGATCTGGTGGCCCAAGTGCGGGCGGCGAAAGTGGGCCTCAGGGCGCGCATCTTCGGCTGGCAGCTGCGCTGTTATCGCCAACTGGGCGGCCTGCGTGAGCAACCCAAGTTCGAGGGCGCGCGGATGATCGCGCTGGCGCGGCGCATCTGGCTGGATGCGGGCACTGAGCTGGTGGCCAATGGCGCGCTGGACGCGGCCGAGGATGTGCTCTTCCTGCGCTTCGATGATCTGCTGGCGTGGGAGAGTGGCCGCGCGGGCGATCTGCGCGCCAAGGCATCAGAAGCCCGCGCCGAGTATGAGCGCGAGAAGGCTCGTCGAGCCGTGCCGCGCTGGATGACCTCGGATGGCGAGGCGATCTTTGGCGTGAAGGCTGTGGAAAGCGAGGGCGTGCTGAGCGGCTTGCCGGTTTCGGCGGGCACGCATGAGGGGCGCGTGCGGGTGATCATGCACCCCGTCGGCGCGAAGCTGGAGCGCGGCGAGGTGCTGGTCTGCCGCGGCACCGACCCGGGCTGGACGCCGCTCTTTCTTCAGGCCGGCGCGCTGGTGATGGAAACCGGCGGCGCTGTCTCGCATGGCTCGATCGTGGCGCGCGAATACGGGTTGCCGGCGGTGGCGGGTGTCGCTGATGCCACGACGCGGCTGAGCGACGGCCAGCGCGTGCGGGTGGACGGGCAGAGCGGGCAGGTCGTGATTCTGGACGAGCCAGGCGCCCCATGAGCGAGCCGGTCGAGACGGCGATGCACGCCGCCGGGATCGGGCCAAAGCTGAAGGCTGCGCCGGAATACGGCCCCATCATCGGCTTCGTCGCCGTCTACCTGCTGGTGCGCGAGCAAAGCTACAGCCTGTGGGGGCGCGACTGGGACGGCTTCGTGCTGCTGGTGGGGGGCTTCGTGTCGGTGGTGCTGGCGGCAAGCCTGACCATGTGGCGGCTCACGGGCCGGATCACCCCGGTGCAGGTGCTCACGCTGATCATCATGACGCTCTCGGGCGCGCTGACCGTGGGTTTCAATGACGAGCGCTTCTTCAAGATGCGCACGACGGTGGTGTGCCTGACGCTCTCGGCCATCCTCTGGCTGGGCCTCGCGCGCGGGCAGGCCTGGCTTGAGGGCGTGATGGGCGCCATGGTGGCGCTCTCGCCCGAGGGCTGGCGTTTTCTCACCCGCCGTTTCGCCTCCGTGCTGCTGGTGCTGGCGGTTGCGAACGAGGCGGTGTGGCGGAACTTCTCCACCGATGTCTGGGTGGCCTACGACACTTTCGTCATGCCGGTGGCTTTTTTCGGCTATCTGGCGTGGCAGATACGCTCGGCGAGGCGGCTTTGACCGGCGCGCCGGCCTACCCTTTCACCGTCAACCCCCGCCAAACCGGCCGGATCAGCACCGCCGGGCCGAAGCCCATCAGCGCGTAGAGCGCCAGATCGAAGGGCATGAACGGCCCGTCGAAGAAGGCCCATGTGTAGAATGTGCCCACAAACACCGACACGCCCAGCACCGCCACCTTCATCAGTATGGGGATCGCCAGCAGATCGCCCACCGGATGGCCCCGCCACAGCAAGACGGCGGTCAGCCCGGTGAGCGGCAGGGCGAAGGCCAGATCCAGAACGAAGATCGTCTGCCCCGGCAGGGGCGCCCGCGCCGCCATCGCGGGTAGAAGCTGCACCCCCCACAGCGGCACGAAGAGCGCGAGCAGCAGCGCGAAGAGCCCGGCTACCAGCCGCCGGGGCGGCGCGGGCGCCCCCGCGCCGACCGCCCGCAGATCGACCGCGCGCGCAAACAGGAAGGCGCCGAAGACCGAGACTGACAGCACCGCCAGATACAACGGATAGGCCGGATTCATCACCCGATCGAAGCTGTAAAGCCCATAGGCATAGATCAGATAGCCGATCAGCCCCGCCCAGATCAGCCAGCCCTTTGCCCGGCCCTGCCGCAGCCGCGCATTGACCGCCAGCAGCGCCAGCGCGGCGGGGGCCGAGATCGTGTCCTGGCTCCAGGCGCCGGGGCGCAGATGGTCGGGGACCGCCGCATAGGCGTCGGGCAGGATCAGCGC
>CAZMBT010000340.1:0-2513 GCA_964564395.1 uncultured Alkalilacustris sp. | reverse complement strand
CCTGATAGCCGCCCACCATCTGCGAGAAGAAGTTGTAGTTGAGCGTGGCCCGCGGCAGCAGCACGAAGGCCGGCAGTGGTACCGTTACGCAGTAGCGCGAGTTCGCAGAGATGCAGTCAGCGAGCGTTTGGGCCTCGCGCAGGAATTCATCGGGTGGCACCGGGTCGAAGCCTCGGCCGGGCGGCGTGGCGATGTCGAGCGGGAAATCCTCGGGCGTCACTTCCTGCGCCGACGCGGTCCCCGCCAGCAGAGCGATCACCACAACAGCACCGATCCGGATCATAACGGTTCCCTGTGGGAGACGGGAAAAAGCTATCCAATAAGGATCGTTGCGACAAGCCGAATAATGTTGCACCCGCACAATAAACCCGCATGCCTCGTCGGCAGCGGCCATGCGGGATCTGCCCGCAGCGCGTCCGGGGGGGGCCGCCGTCGATGCGCCGGCGCGCGGTTCAGGTCTCGCGGTTGCGGCGGCGGCTGCGCCGGCGTTCGGGCCGGACCGGCGCGTCGTCGCCGGTGCCGTCGGATGCCGAGGACAGCGCGCCGAGCTGAGCGGTGATCGTCTCCAGCGTGGGGCGGGGGCCGGCGGGGCGCTGCTCCAGCGCGGCGCGCATGTGGCGCAGATGTTCGGGCATGGTGCCGCAGCAGCCGCCGATGATGCGCGCGCCGCAATCGCGGGCCAGAACCGCGTAATCCGCCATCAGCTCGGGCGTGCCGTCATAATGGATGTGCCCGTCCACGAAACGCGGAATTCCGGCATTGCCCTTGGCGATGATCGGGCGCTCGGTCCCTTGCGCGACCATGCCCAGTAGCGTGCGCAGCAGGTCCGACGCCCCGACGCCGCAATTGGCGCCGAAGCCGATCGGCGGGTTGGGCAGGCTTTCCACCAGCGCGACCATGTCGGCGGAGGTTACCCCCATCATCGTGCGCCCGGCGGTGTCGAAGCTCATGGTGCCGCACCATGGCATCCCGGCGCGCTGTGCGGCTTCGGCGGCGGCGCGGTACTCGCCCTCGGCCGAAATCGTCTCGACCCACAGCACGTCGGCGCCGCCCGCGCGCAGTGCGTCGGCCTGTTCGTGGAACATCTCGACGGCGAGGGCATGGGTCAGGCTGCCCATCGGCTCCATGATGTCGCCCGTAGGCCCCATCGACCCCGCCACAACGACGTCGCGCCCGGCGCGGTCGGCAACCTCGCGGCCCAGCTCGGCGGCGACGCGGTTCAGCTCGCCCACGCGCCGATGCGCGTCATGCAGCCTCAGACGACTGGCATTGCCCCCGAAGGAGTTGGTCAGGAACAGATCCGCCCCTGCCGCCACGGTGTCCGAATACAAGCCGAGGATCTGGTCCGGGTGTTCGACATTCCACAATTCCGGCGGATCGCCCGAGCCGAGCCCGCGGTTGAACAGGTTTGTCCCGGTCGCACCATCGGCCAGAAGCCAGTCGCGCCGGGTCAGAAGCCGCGTGAGTACGTCGGCCATGTGCAGCCTCCTGTGGGCGTGGCGCCGCGGCGCCGTCGGGTCTTCTGAGGCGGTGTCCGGGGCGTGGCTGCGCAGCGCCCGGCAGGTCAGTCCTGCGCGATGATCTCGGCCTTCGATTCGGCGAGGAATTCCTCCATCTTCGCGCGGATGGTCGCCTCGTCGGCCCGTTGGCCGAGATCATGCGCCACTTTGCGAAAGACATCCTCGTGTCCGGCCTCCTCGAAATCGGCGCGGATCACCTCCATCGCATAGGCCTCGGCGTCGTCGCCGGACTTGCCCAGAAGTTCCGCCGCCCACAGGCCCAGCCGCTTGTTGCGCCGCGCCACGGCCTTGAACTGCATCTCGGCGTCGTGGGCGAATTTCGCCTCGAAGGCGCGTTCGCGGTCCTTGAACGATTCCATTTTCAGGCCTTTCGTCGCTGTGCTCTCCGGGCGATCATATGACGTGCCGCAGGCCCCGTCGCAAGCCCCGTCGCGCCCGCGGCGCGGGCGACCCGGCTTGCGGCGCGGGGGCGCGTGACGTATATGGGCGCGCAGATGGCGGGCGCAAAGCCCAGCCCCAGAACCGGAGTTTCCATGGCGAGGCGCACCAAGGTCTATGAAGGCAAGGCCAAGATACTGTATGAGGGGCCCGAGCCGGGCACGCTCGTGCAGTACTTCAAGGACGACGCCACCGCCTTCAACGCCGAGAAGCACGAGATCATCGACGGAAAGGGCGTGCTGAACAACAGGCTCAGCGAATTCTTCATGTCCGGTCTGAACGGGATCGGGGTGCCGACGCATTTCATTCGCCGCATTAACATGCGCGAGCAGCTCATTCGGGCGGTCGAGATGATCCCGGTCGAGGTCGTGGTGCGCAATGTCGCCGCCGGGTCGCTGGCGCGCCGGCTGGGTTTCGAGGAGGGCGCGGCGCTGCCGCGCCCCATCGTGGAATTCTACTACAAGGATGACAAGCTCGGTGACCCGCTGGTCAGCGAGGAGCATGTCATCGCCTTCGGCTGGGCGTCGCAGCAGGATCTCGACGACATGATCGCGC
>CAZMBT010000339.1:0-2514 GCA_964564395.1 uncultured Alkalilacustris sp. | reverse complement strand
TCGAACATGCTGTGCTGGAGGTGGCGCGCGGCGGCATCATGCGCCGCGGCCTGGGGTTCGACGAATGCGATGTGGGTATCCTGCTCAATATCGATAGCGACCATCTTGGCGAGCGCGATATTCACACGCTCGATGAGCTGGCACGCTGCAAGACCGTCGTCGTGGATGCCGTAAAGCCCGACGGCACATGCGTGCTCAACGCCGATGACCCCAGGGTGCTGGAATGGGGCAGCTACTGGTCGCGCGGGCGGATCGTGTATTTCTCGATGGACCCGGATTCGGACGTGCTGGCGCGCCATGTCGCCGATCACGGGACGGTCTTTACCGTCAGCAAGGGACGCATCGTGATGCGTCATGGCGCTGTCGAGGCCGAGGTGATCGCCGTCAACGATGTGCCCATCGCCTTCGAGGGGCACGCGCCCTTCAATGTCCAGAACGCCATGGCTGCCGCGGCGGCGGGGTACGCCCATGGCTTGACGCTGGGCGATATCCGCATGGGGCTGCAGACCTTCCATCCGACGCCGGGACAATTGCCGGGCCGGACCAATCTGATCGAGGCGGACGGAGTGCGCTGCCTGATCGATTACGGCCACAACGTGCCTGCGATGAAGGCGCTCGCGCCGCTGGTGCGCGGCCTTCACGGCAATCGTCGCATCGCCGTCGCGAGCGCCCCCGGAAATCGCCGGGATGAAGATCTGGCCGCGCTGGGTGGCGAGCTGGGTGCGATGTGCGACATGGTCTTCGTATGCGAGACCGACGCGCGCGGGCGCAGCCCGGGCGAGGCGGCGGCGCTGATGCATGGAGGCGCGCAATCCGCAGGTTGCGCGCATAGCGAGATCATCACGGATGAGCATGCCGCCGTCGGCGCGGCCATGGATGCCGCGGCCGAAGGGGATCTCTTGCTGCTGCTGGTCGATGATATCGGCGGCACGATTGATCGCCTGAAGGGACGCAGCTTCCGCACGCGCGCGCCAGCCGCGCGATGAGGTCCGTCAAGCGGGGCATGAGTATGGGCGTCGCCGCCGGGTGGCCGCCCCAGGAAGGGAGTGTGCAATGACGAAGAATGTCTTTGTGATCGGCCTCAACGAACTGAACCGCGAGCGCCTGCAGCGTCTGCGCGGCGTCGAGGACGTGGTTTTTCACGGGCTGCTCACCCCCGAAGCGGTCTACGAGACCGAGGACTTCAATATCGCCGCGATGCTGGAAACCGCCGAGCGGCAGCTCGATGCCTTCGAGGGCAGTATCGACGCCATAATCGGGTACATGGATTTTCCGGTCTCCACCATGTTGCCGATCCTGTGCCGCAGATACGCGACCCGCTCGGTTTCGCTGGAGGCATTGCTCAAATGCGAGCACAAGTACTGGAGCCGTGTGAGCCAGCGCGAGGTGATCCCCGAAGCCATTCCTGCCTTCACCTGGTTCGATCCGTTCGACGACAATGCGCTCCGGCGTATCGGCGATGCGGGGCTGGCGTTTCCGTTCTTCGTCAAGCCGATCAAGTCGTCCGGCTCGCGCCTGGGCTTTCGCATCGACAGCCCCGAGGATTTCGACTACGCGCGCACCCGCCTGCGCGCCGAGATCGCCTCAATAGCCGAGCCTTTCAATCACGTGCTGGGCCACGCCGAGCTGCCCGCAGAGATCGAGGCCGTGGCCGGGCATTGCTGCATGGCCGAACAGGTCATCGGCGGCCGGCAATGCACCCTGGAGGGCTATGTGCAGGACGGCGAGGTGGTGTCCTACGGCATCGTCGATTCGATCCGGTACCCGCAGGTGCTCAGCTTCGCCTACTACATGTATCCCTCGCGACTGCCCGGCCATGTGCAGCGCGAGATGCAGGCCCTGACCGAACGGGTGATGCGCCATGTCGGCTACGACAACTCCGCATTCAACATCGAATTCTTCTGGGACGAGGTGCAGGATCGGATCTGGCTTCTGGAGATCAACACCCGAATCGCGCAAAGCCACTGCGACCTGTTCGAGCAGGTGGACGGGCTCAGCCATCAGCAGGTGAGCGTCGATCTCGGGCTGGGCCGCAAACCCGACATGCCGCATCGCGACGGCGGTTACAACGTGTCCGCCAATTTCTTCTACAGGGTGTTCTTCAACGACGCGACGGTGGAGCGCGCCCCGACCCCCGAAGAGGTGGCCGAGGCCGAGGCACGTGTGCCGGGGACGCGCATCGCGATTCAGGTTCGCGACGGCATGCGCCTCAGCGATCTGCCCGAACAGGACGCCTACAGCTATGCCATCGCGCATATCTGGATGGGGGCGAACAAGTCCTCCGCGCTGTTGTGGAACTACGAGCAGGTGCTCAAGAAGCTCGAATTCACCTTCACCGACATCGAGGAATGATGCTGCCGCCGATGCGACGCGAATCCGCGCGAAGCGCGGCTTTTCGTGTCGGTCACGCTTGACGCCAACAAGGCAGGCGCATAAGAGGTTCTCACGTTCGGGCTGATGCCCGGACGGGCAAAGCGGCGGTTGTAGCTCAGTTGGTTAGAGTGCCGGCCTGTC
>CAZMBT010000338.1:0-2533 GCA_964564395.1 uncultured Alkalilacustris sp. | reverse complement strand
AAGGTGCGCTACGCCAAGACGACCGGGGAGACGCTCTGATGCTGGATTCCGCAACATACACCCCCCGGCTGCGCACCGTCTATCGCGACACGATCCGCGCGCACCTGCGCGAGGAGTTCGGCTACAAGAACGACATGCAGATCCCGCAGCTCGACAAGATCGTGCTGAACATGGGTGTCGGCGAGGCGGTCAAGGACAGCAAGAAGATCAAGTCGGCCGAGCGCGATTTGACCCTGATCGCCGGACAGAAGCCCGTGATCACCCGTGCCAAGAAGTCGGTCGCCGGCTTTCGCGTGCGCGAGGGGATGCCGCTGGGCGCGAAGGTGACGCTGCGGGGCGCGCGGATGTACGAATTCATCGACCGCCTCATCAATGTTGCGTTGCCGCGGGTGCGCGACTTTCGGGGCGTGAAGGGCAATTCCTTCGATGGCAGCGGCAACTTCGCGATGGGCGTCAAGGAACATATCGTCTTTCCCGAGATCAACTACGACGACGTGGATGAGATCTGGGGAATGGACATCATCATCTGCACCACCGCGAAAACCGACGCGGAAGCCCGGGCGCTGTTGAAGCATTTCAACATGCCCTTCACCAGCTGACGCGTAAGGAGAGAGAACATGGCCAAGAAAGCAATGGTCGAGCGCGAGAAGAAGCGCCAGCGCATGGTGCAGAAATATGCCGCCAAGCGCGCCGAACTGAAGGCGATCGCCGCCGATGCCGAGCGCCCGATGGAAGAGCGGTTCAAGGCGAATCTCAAGCTCGCGGAAATGCCGCGCAACTCGTCGCCGACGCGGCTGCACAACCGGTGCCAGCTCAGCGGGCGTCCGAAGGCGTATCACCGCAAACTGAAACTTTCGCGCATCGCGCTGCGGGACCTGGCCTCGACTGGTCAGATCCCCGGCATGGTGAAGTCGAGCTGGTAAGGAGGAGCAATCATGTCAGTGAGTGATCCTCTCGGCGACATGCTGACGCGCATTCGCAACTCGCAGATGCGCGGCAAGTCGACGGTCCGGTCGCCGGCCTCGAAACTGCGGGCCTGGGTGCTGGATGTGCTGGCCGATGAAGGCTACATCCGCGGTTACGAGCGCGTGACCGACGACAAGGGGCGCGAGGAGCTGGAGATCAGCCTGAAATACGCCGGCGGTGCGCCGGCGATACGCGAGCTCAAGCGCGTGTCGCGGCCGGGTCGCCGCGTCTATGCAGGGGTCAAGGAGATCCCGAGCGTGCGCAACGGGTTGGGCGTATCGGTTGTCTCGACGCCGAAGGGCGTGATGTCGGATTCGGCTGCACGGTCCGCCAATGTCGGCGGCGAAGTGCTTTGCCGCGTATTCTGAGGAGCTGGACATGTCACGTATTGGCAAGAAACCGGTCGAATTGCCTTCGGGTGTGACCGCGTCGGTGTCCGGCCAGACGGTCGAGGTCAAGGGCCCGAAAGGCGAACGCAGCTTCACCGCGAATGATGATGTGGCGATCACGCTGCAGGACAATGTCCTGCATGTCACGCCGCGCGGCGAATCGAAGCGGGCGCGCCAGCAATGGGGCATGAGCCGCACCATGGTGGCCAACCTGGTTCAGGGTGTGAGCAGCGGCTTCAAGCGCGAGCTCGAGCTGAGCGGCGTCGGGTATCGTGCGCAGATGCAGGGAAACACCCTGAAGCTGTCGCTCGGGCTGAGCCATGATGTCGCTTTCGAGGTGCCTTCGGATGTGACGATCGCCGCGCCGAAACCGACCGAGATCACGGTCGAGGGCATCGATCAGCAACGCGTCGGCGAGGTCGCCGCCAATATCCGCAAGTGGCGCAAGCCCGAACCCTACAAGGGCAAGGGGATCCGCTACAAGGATGAGTATATCTTCCGCAAGGAAGGCAAGAAGAAGTAAGGGCGCATCAGATGGCGAACACCAAGCAGAAGATGTTCCGCAAGCGCCGGCTGCGCGTACGGAGCAATTTGCGCAAGATGGCCAATGGGCGCCCCCGCCTGTCGGTCCATCGCTCGAACAAGAATATCAGCGTTCAGCTGATCGACGATGTTCGGGGCGTTACCGTGGCTTCGGCCTCGACCATGGAGAAGGACCTCGGTCAGGTCGGTCGGAACAATGTCGAGGCGGCGGCCAAGATCGGCAGCGCCATTGCCGAACGGGCGAAGGCAGCCGGCGTCGACACCGTGTATTTCGACCGCGGCGGGTTCCTGTTTCACGGCAAGGTCAAGGCCCTTGCGGAGGCTGCCCGCGAGGGCGGCCTGAAGTTCTGAGGAGGCGATCATGGCACGAGAAGACAACCGCAGGGGTCGCGATCGCGATGAGACGCCGGAATTCGCCGATCGCCTGGTCGCGATCAACCGGGTTTCGAAGACGGTAAAGGGCGGCAAGCGCTTCGGCTTTGCCGCGCTGGTCGTGGTCGGCGATCAGAAGGGCCGGGTCGGCTTTGGCAAGGGCAAGGCCAAAGAGGTCCCGGAGGCCATCCGCAAGGCCACCGAGCAAGCCAAGCGCCAGATGATCCGGGTGCCGCTGCGCGAAGGGCGCACGCTGCACCACG
>CAZMBT010000337.1:0-2536 GCA_964564395.1 uncultured Alkalilacustris sp. | reverse complement strand
CCAGCCCCTGCGGTTGAGCGCGGTATAGACACCGAGCGAGACACCCAGCACGAAGGCGAAGATCCCCGAGATCAGCGCCAGCTCCAGCGTTGCCGGAAGCCGGTTGAGGATCAGCTCCATGACGGGTTGCTGAAGCCTGTAGGAAATCCCGAAATCCCCTTGCAACGCGCGCCCGACAAAATCGGCGAACTGCACAATGAAGGGATCGTCGAGCCCCAGCCGCGCACGCAGCGCCTCGCGGTCGGCGACCGTGGCCTCCTGCCCGAGCATCGTCGCAACCGGATCGCCGACGAAACGAAACAGCGAGAACGATACGAAGGCGACGACAAGCATCACGATCACGGACTGGAATATCCTGCGGATGATGTAAGCCAGCATCGGGATCGGGCGCCTGTATCGGGAAAATGGCGTATCGCGCGAGAACGGGAGACGCCCGCGCAGCTATACCGCGCGGGCGCCGTGTTCAAGCCCCTCAGTCGAAGGTGACTTCCGTCATCCGCGGCTGGTTCTCGGGATGAACCGGCAGGGTGATGTCGTCACGCATCGCATAGGCCAGAAGCTGGTTGTGCACCGGCAGGAAGACGCGGTCCTCCTGGATCTGCTCCCAGACCTCGGCGATCATGGCGTCCCGCACATCGAGATCGGTCTCGGTCGCCATCTCCTGAATCAGGGCATCGACCTCCGGGTTCGAGTAGCGCGACCCGTTCCAGCCGCCGCGCGCACCCTCGGTGCTGTGCACCAGGAAGTCGAAGACATACTGGCTGTCGAAGGTCGGCACGCCCCAGCCCAGCAGATAGAAATCGGTCTCGCGGTTCTGGATCAGCGGGAAGTGCAGCGACCGCGTCTGCGACACCAGATTCGCCTCGATGCCGATGCGCCCCAGCATCCCGACATAGGCCTGGGAGATCGCCTCGTCATTGAGGTAGCGGTCATTGGGCGTATGCAGATCGAAGGAGAACCCGTCGGGATACCCGGCTTCGGCGAGCAGCTCCTGCGCGCGCTCGTAATCGGGCTGCGGATAGGCGTCCAGCTCCTCGGTCCAGCCATTGACGAAGGGCGGCGTGGTCACGCCCGTGGGCAGGGACTCGCCGCGCATCACCACCTGCTGGATCGCATCGCGGTCCAGGGCCAGATGCAGCGCCTCGCGCACACGCGGATCGGCGAAGGGGTTGCCATCGACATTCGCGGATTGCAGCGACTCGGACCCCTGATCATAGGCGAAGAAGATCACGCGGTTCTCGGGGCCCTTCTCGACCTTGATGCCGTCGGTCTGCTCGAGGCGCGCGATGTCCTGTACCGGCACATCCTGAACCACATCGACCTCGCCCGACATGAGCGCCGCAACGCGTGTCGCAGCTTCGGCGATCGGGGTGTAGATGATGCGCGTGACTTCCGGTGCGTCGTCCCAGTGATCCTCGAAGACGGCAAGCTCGGTGCGCACCTCGGGGTCACGCTCGACCAGCATGTAGGGGCCGGTGCCGTTGGCGTTGCGCACGGCGTGGCTTTCCTCGCCACCGGCGAAGTCCTGCGGCTCCTCGACGCCGTGCTCCTCGGCCCAGGCGCGGCTCATGATGAAGGTGTTGGTCAGGTTCTGCACATAGAGCGGCGACGGCCCGTCGAGCCGGATATGGACGGTCAGGTCATCTTCGGCCGTCACCTCCACGACCGAGGCGTGCAGCCCCTTCATGTCCGAGGTTTCCGCCATGGCACGATTGATCGAGAAGACGACATCGTCCGCGGTGAACGGCGTGCCGTCATGGAAGGTCACGCCCTCGCGCAGGGTGAACTCCCAGACCGTGTCGTCATCGGGGTGAATCCGCCATTCGGTAGCCAGACGCTCGGTCAGCGCGCCGTCAACGGCCCGTCCGACCAGGGTTTCGTACACGTGGTGGTTCAGCGTGTGCGTCGGGCCCTCGTTCTGCGCGTGCGGGTCCATCGTCAGCGCGTCGCCGACG
This sequence comes from uncultured Alkalilacustris sp., assembly GCA_964564395.1. GTDB lineage: Bacteria > Pseudomonadota > Alphaproteobacteria > Rhodobacterales > Rhodobacteraceae > Alkalilacustris. The sequence goes on along the minus strand of CAZMBT010000337.1, from coordinate 581 downwards.
CGCGCCCAGCGCAGCGTTTCCGCGTCGAGCGGGGCCGTCGTCAGCGCCATGGCGAGCGCCGCGCCACCCAGCAAGGCCGCCGTGCCGCCACGGCGCCCGAATGATGCGATGTTGCTGATCTTCATCTTCTTGCTCCCTGTGAAAAGCCGTTGCGCGGGCGGCTGGACGCCGCCGCGCCACACCGCTTCACCCTTCGCACAAAGCGCCGTTCTGTCAAGAACTCGACGCCGGACCATGGCAGAAACGCTCGGAATTCCGGAATGAACGAACGCTGGCGCAAACATTCGCGTGACCACGCCCGAGTTGCGGTTGCCGTCCGGTGCCGCCGCCGCATATGCGCATGTCAGGAGGCTGATCATGCTGGACGCTCGGGTAAGACCCTTCATCGACCCCCCGCTCAACCATGCGGGGCGGGTTCTGGCGCGTGCCGGCGTGCCCGCGAATGCGGTCACCCTTGCCGGGCTGGTGATCGGGCTGACAGCGGCGTGGTACATAACCGCCGGCGCGGTGATGCTGGCGCTCGCGCTGATCATTGTCTCGCGCCTGGCCGACGGGCTGGACGGGGCGATCGCACGTGCCGC
>CAZMBT010000336.1:0-2540 GCA_964564395.1 uncultured Alkalilacustris sp. | reverse complement strand
GCTGGGTCGAGCAGTGGACGATGTTCTACTGGGCCTGGGGGCTGAGCTGGGCGCCTTTCGTGGGCAGCTTCATCGCGCGGATCTCGCGCGGGCGCACGATCCGCGAATTCGTCCTCGGCGTGATGATCGTGCCGGTGGCGCTGAGCATGCTGTGGTTTTCCGTCTTCGGCGGGGCGGCGATCCACTTCGAGATCTTCGAGGGCGCCGGCATCGCCGCCGCCGTCGCGGCGGAGGTGCCCTCGGGGCTCTTCGCGACGCTCGAGCAGCTTCCGGCCTCCGGGGTGCTCACGGTGCTGGCGCTCGTCCTGGTGTGCCTGTTCCTGATCACCTCGGCGGATGCGGCGACCTTCGTGCTGGGCATGTTCACCTCGCGCGGGGTGCTCAACCCCACCACTGCGGTGCGCGTGCTCTGGGCGGTGCTGCAGCTCATGGTGGTGGTGGTGCTGCTGCTCGCGGGCGGGCTCGAGAGCCTGCAGACGGTGTCGATCATCGCGGCGTTTCCGTTCATGTTGCTGATGATCCTGATCGCGGTGGCGCTCTACCGCGACCTGTCGCTCGAGCTGGCGATGAAGGCCGAGACCGAGCGGCTTCTGACGCGGCGCATCGAGTGGTTGCTGCTGCGCGAGGCCGAACGCGAGGCCGCGCGCCAGGCCGAGGAGGAGGTGCATCCGACCGCCCCCGAAGCTCCGCCATCGGTCGAACGCGCGCAAGAGTGATCGGCGGGCAGATGCGAACCGCGCTGCGCTTGCCGGCGCATCACGTCAACCGTGGAGGAATTGACAATCCCGCAGATGCTCGTGGCGTTCATTGTGAGGGCAGAAAATCGGCAGCCCACCCGCCCGCGCGACCCGTAGGACAACCGTCGCACCTTTGTCTACATCTTCGGTGCCATCTGAAGCCAGATCGACAGTTGCCCACTTTCATGCACGATCAGCCTCGGTGATCGTGCTTTCGCCAGAAACCAGCCCGCCACGCCCTCGGGGTCGGCGGGGGATATGCCCCGGGCAACGGTCTTGCCGTCTGCATCAACAACGCAGATCGAAATCTCTTTCAGTCAAACGTCCAAGCCGGCATAGCAGATCATGGTCGTTCTCCTCACGGCGGTTTTCAGTGAGGCCATTATGCAGGACCTCGTGCGCCACCGGAGAGTGGCCGCCGCAATCACACCATGTATGCTGTTCGGAAGGCTGGGTTCACATCGGTTCAGAGAGCTGCAAGCGCTCGAGCCCCGGGTCTGAATCTCCCGCCTTGAACTTCGAAGTCCGTGTCGCCTACTCCTCGTCGATCGCTCACCCCGGCCTTGCGGCCATGCCGTGCCGTCGCCCTTTCCGAGCTCGGGTCACGCCATTCTGTAATCCTGCTGTGTTGTCGTAATCGCCCAGATCATCCGGGCCATCTTGTTCGCCAGCGCGACGGCTGCGACCATCTTCGGCTTGCGCGCCATGAGTGCGGCCAACCAGCGGTTGGCGCTGCCGCCCTTGCGGACCACCCAGCGGATCACGCTCATGGCGCCGGCAATTAACAGCCGGCGGATGTCGGTCTGCCCCATCTTGCTGACCGAGCCGAGCCTGGTCTTGCCGCCCATTGACCTCTGCCGTGGCACAAGACCGAGCCAGGCCGCGAAGTTCTGGCAGCGCGCGCCAGATCGCCTGCCGTGCCCGGTGCACGCGCCGCTCGGGGACCCCCGGGCACTATATGTTCTTGACACGGATCAAGGCTGTGTGCGGCAGCATTTGCTACCCGCATTCTGCATCTTTTCCCGGCGGCCAGTTCCCGCCGGCCCCGTAAGCTCCGCATCTCGGCGCGGGTGCCCCTGAAACCAGGAACCGATCCGATGGATATGCGCCCCGAAACCGCCACCCACACCCGCGATCTTGCCGATCTGAGCAGCGCCGATCTGGCGATTGCCGGCGGCAAGGGCGCGAGCCTTGGCGCCATGCTGGGGGCCGGGCTGCCGGTGCCCGAGGGCTTCGCGGTGCTCACCGATGCCTATTGGGCCTTTGTGCGCCACAACCGCTTCGAGGAACCGGTGCGCGCGCTGGTCGAGGATGTTCCCGCAGATGATGCGCAGGCGCTGGCCGAGGCTGCACAGGCGCTCAAGGATCGTTTCATCGCGGGCGAGATTCCGGCGGATGTTGCGACATTCATCGCCGAGGCCTATGCGGCGACCGGCGGCGGGCTGGTGGTGGTGCGCTCCTCGGCCACCGCCGAGGATCTGCCCGGCGCCAGCTTTGCCGGCCAGCATGACAGTTTCCTCAATATCGAGGGGCCGCAGGCAGTGGCCGATGCGGTGCGCCGCTGCTGGGCCTCGCTGTGGAACCCGCGCGCGGTGTCCTATCGCAAGCGTGTGGGGCTGGACACGACCGAGATTGCCATCGCCGTGGTGGTCCAGCGCATGATCGATGCCGAGCGCTCGGGCGTTCTGTTCACCGCCAACCCGCTGGATCACCGGCGCGACCGGATGCTGCTTTCGGCCTCGTTCGGGCTGGGCGAGGCGGTGGTGGGCGGCGATGTCAGCCCCGACAACTGGGTGCTGGATG
>CAZMBT010000335.1:0-2541 GCA_964564395.1 uncultured Alkalilacustris sp. | reverse complement strand
TTGCGAAACATTTGAATGGTCCTTTGATCCGTCGGTGTCATCGGGTTTGCAGGGCGCCCGGTTCCGGCGGATCGCGCGCGCGCCGCGGGTTGAGCCGGCGCAACACGCGCCGGCGCGCGGCATGCGGCCGCACCCTTGCGCCGCGCTCGACCGGATGCGGCCGGGTTGCGGCCGGCTCCGGGCCGGCGGCGAAGCACAGCGTGCAGTCCAGGCAATGCGTGTGGGTTCCAGCCGGCGCCTCTGGCGATTCGTCGCTCGGGTTCAGCGTAATCTCGACCAGCGCGCCGTCCGCGCAGATGACCATCGTGACCGGCCCGCCCGCGCCGCCTGCGCCGTGCATCGGCGCGTTGGCCATCATGCCGCGCGCATGCGCCGCGAAGGTGCTTGCGGCGGCCAGCATCAGCGCCAGCGCCAGACCGGCGAAGGATCTCTGGCAAGTCAGGGTCACGCCGGCACCATAGGCAAGACGGCCGCAGGACGGAAGCCGTCAGGAGGCGATGGCGACCAAATGAAGCGGCCCCGCCGGGCGGGGCCGTTATCGTCGCGCTGCTGCCGGGGGCTCAGGCCGCGGTGGACTGCGCCTTGGCGATCTCGTCCTTGATGCGGCGCGCCTTGGCCGACAGCTCGTCATGGCGCGCGCGCGCCAGAAAGGCGTCGAGGCCGCCGCGGTGATCCACCGTGCGCAGCGCTGCGGATGTGACGCGCAGCTTGAAGGCGCGGCCCAGCGTGTCGGACATCAGCGTGACCTCCTGCAGGTTGGGCAGGAAGCGGCGCTTGGTCTTGTTGTTGGCATGGCTGACATTGTTGCCAACCATCGGCCCGGTTCCGGTCAGTTCGCAGACGCGCGACATGGCATTCGTCCTTGTTTCGGCAGTAAACACGATTTCTGCGGATCAGGGCGCGCTGCGCACCTGTCACGATCATGCGGCGTTTACGCGCCCGGCGTTTCGGCGTCAAGCGATTCATCCGGGGCCAGCCCGGCCCCCAGCGCATCGAGCACCTGCATCGCGGCGGCGGCGGGCGTGGCATGGCCCTGCGCGACCTGTGTGCCCAGCGACTGCATCCGACGGCGCGCATCCGGATCGGTGTGCAGGCGCGCCAGCAGCCCCTGGCGTACCTCTTCCTCGAACCAGTGCCGCGCCTGCGCACGGCGCCGCGCTGTCCAGTGGCCGTTTTCGCGGCGCCACTCGGCCAGGGCGCTGATCTCGGCCCAGGCCTGTTCCAGCCCGGTCCCTTCGGTCGCCGAGACGGTCATCGCCTTGGGAAAATCCGGCGGGTCCTGCGGGCGCCGCCGCAACAGGCGCAAGGCGCCGGAATAATCGGCGCAGGTGCGGATCGCGGTGTCGCGCAGCGCACCATCCGCCTTGTTGACCAGGATCAGATCCGCCGTTTCCATGATGCCGCGCTTGACGCCTTGCAGCTCATCGCCGCCACCCGGCGCAAGCAACAGCGCAAAGATGTCGGACAGCTCGGCCACCACGGTTTCCGACTGCCCGACGCCGACCGTCTCGATCAGCACCACATCGAACCCGGCCGCCTCGCACAGCGCCACGGCATCGCGGGTGCGCCGCGCCACCCCGCCCAGATGCGTCTGGCTGGGCGAGGGGCGGATGAAGGCGCCGGGATCGCGCGACAGCCGCGGCATCCGGGTCTTGTCGCCCAGGATCGAGCCGCCCGAGCGGGTCGAGGACGGGTCCACCGCCAGCACCGCGACGCGCATCCCGCGCCCCGTCAGCATGGTGCCGAAGGCCTCGATGAAGGTCGACTTCCCGACGCCCGGAGTGCCCGAGAGCCCCAGCCGCAGCGCTTCGCGCCCGCTGGTCGCCAGCGCTTCCAGCAGGGTCGCGGCGCGGGCGCGGTGGTCGGGGCGTCCGCTTTCGATCAGGGTGATGGCGCGCGCCAGGGCACGGCGATCCCCCTGCAGGATCGGCTCGGCAAGCTGTGCGGGGTCCATGCGGGCCTCTTGAATGCGTGTGCGGCGCCGGCGGCATGCCTGCACCGCCGCTGTTCATGCCTGCCGGGCGGCCGGCTGTCCAGCCCGCGATGGGCGGGCCGGCAACCGCCCCGCGGCGGGTCTGGAAAGCCTGCGCGGGACGGTCCATAAGGGCGCCATGGCCGCCGCACTGCCCATAGCCGCCGTCTTGCCCGATCTTCTGGAGGCCCTGCGCGCGCAGGGCCGTGCGGTGCTGCAGGCGCCGCCGGGGGCGGGCAAGACGACGGGGGTGCCGCTTGCGCTGCGCGCGGATGTCGATGGGCGCGTCGTGATGCTGGAACCGCGCCGCCTCGCGGCGCGGGCGGCGGCCGAGCGCATGGCCGAAACGCTCGGCGAGGAGGTCGGCGCGACGGTGGGATACCGCATCCGCGGCGAGGCGAAGGTCTCGAAGGCGACGCGCATCGAGGTCGTCACCGAGGGGGTTCTGACGCGGATGCTGCAGTCGGACCCTGAGCTGACCGGGGTGGGGGCGGTGCTTTTCGACGAGTTCCATGAGCGCTCGCTCAACGCCGATCTGGGGCTCGCGCTCGCCTGGGAGGTGCGCGGCG
>CAZMBT010000334.1:0-2542 GCA_964564395.1 uncultured Alkalilacustris sp. | reverse complement strand
CGCACCGTCTCGAACGCCGCCTCGGGCCCGCCGGCCATGAAGGTCAGCGTGCCGTCGCGTGCCCCGCCGACACCGCCGGACACCGGCGCATCGACGGTCCGGATACCCGCCGCCTCGGCTTGGGCGGCGACGGCGCGGGCGCTGTCGACATCCACGGTGGAACAATCCAGAAGCACGGTGCCCGGCGTCATGGCGGGCAGAACCTCCTGCGCGACGCGGCGCAGGATCTCGCCGCTGGGCAGCATGGTCAGCACGACCTCAGCCCCGGTTGCGGCCGCGGCGGCGCTGGCGGCCGCGGTGACCCCGTCGGGCATCGGCGCCGCCACGTCGAAGCCGGTCACGTCATGACCCGCCGCGACCAGATTGGCGGCCATCGGGCCGCCCATGTTTCCCAAGCCGATGAAACCGATCTTCATGCCGCGTCCTCCCCGAAATCAAGCTCATCCGCACCCAGCGGGGCCAGCATGGCGGCCACTTCCGCTTCGCTCACCGCGTCGGCGCTGGCATGTTGCCAGCGCGGTGCGCGGTCCTTGTCGATGATCTGAGCGCGCACCCCTTCGATGAAATCGCCCTTGTCCATCGACCGCCAGGTGAAACGGAACTCGCGGCGCAGCGCATTGCGGATGTCACTGTCGCCGCGCTGCGCGCGCAGCATCCGCAGCGTGCAGGCCATCGACAAAGGCGCGCCGCGCCCGAGCGCGCGCAGCGCTGCATCGGCGAAATCTCCGCCCGCCTCGGTGACGGCGGCGATGATGTCGGGCACGGTATCGGCGCCGAATGTCGCGTCGATCTCGGCGCGTGGCAAGGTCGGCGCGGGCGGCGCGTGGCGGGGCAGGGCGGCCGGATCGCCGCTCGCGCACAGCGCGGCGATGACCTGGCGCCAGTCGGCCTCGGCCAGCCAGTGATCCGCGAAGCCCGCCGCGATGGCGTCGCCCGCCCCCATGCGCGCCCCGGTCAGGCCCAGATATTCGCCCAGATGGCCCGGCGCGGCCGACAGCAGCAGCGTCCCGCCCACATCCGGGATCAGCCCGATGCCGCATTCGGGCATCGCCATCTGCGTGGTGTCGCCGATGACGCGATGCCCGACATGACAGCCCAGCCCGACGCCGCCGCCCATCACGAAGCCCTGCATGAAGCTGAAGATGGGTTTCGGGTAGCTGCTCAACAGCGCATTCATGCGGTACTCATCGCGCCAGAAATCGCGCCCCAGGCTGTAATCGCCGGCCTTGCCCGCCGCCTGCACCTGCGCGATGTCGCCGCCGGCGCAGAACGCCTTTTCGCCCTCGGCATCGATGACGACCAATGCCACGGCGTCATCGTCGCGCCAGCGCAACAGCGCGGCCTCGATATCGAGGCACATCTGATGCGTGAGCGCGTTGAGCGCGCGCGGCCGGGTCAGAGTGATGCGCCCCGCACGGCCGTCGGTCCGGATCGCGACATCGGTCATCAGCCCCGCTCCTTGAGCATGTGGCGCGCCGTGATCAGGCGCATGATCTCGTTGGTGCCTTCGAGAATCTGGTGCACACGCAGATCGCGCACCGTCCGCTCGACGCCGTAATCGGCCAGATAGCCATACCCGCCATGCAATTGCAGGCAGCCATCGGCAATGCGCGACCCCGCCTCGGTGACGAATTTCTTGGCCATGGCGCAGAACTTGGTCGCATCCGCCGCGCCGGTGTCGAGCTTCCACGCCGCCTGCCGCAGAAAGGTGCGTGCGGCCTGCAGCTCGATCTCCATGTCGGCGAGGCGGAACTGCAGCGCCTGGAACTGATCGAGGCTCTGGCCGAAGGCCTTGCGCTCGCCCATGTAGTGCAGTGTCGAGTCGAGCGCCCATTGCGCCGCGCCCAGCGAACAGGCCGCGATGTTGAGCCGCCCGCCATCGAGCCCGGCCATCGCATAGACAAAGCCCTTGCCTTCCTCGCCCAGAAGGTTTGCGGCCGGAACGGGGCAGTCATCGAACTGCACCTGCCGCGTGGGCTGGCTGCGCCAGCCCATCTTGTCCTCGAGCGCGCCGAAGCTCAGCCCGGCGCTGCCCGCATCCACCACAAGCGTCGAGATGCCGCCCGGCCCGGCCTCGCCGGTGCGGCACATCACGACATAGGCGTCCGAGTATCCGCCGCCCGAGATGAACGCCTTCGTGCCTGTCAGGCGGTAGCCATCCGGGCCAGGCGTCGCGCGGCTGCGCAGCGCAGCCGCGTCCGACCCCGATCCGGGCTCGGTCAGGCAATAGGACAGCACGGTCTGCATGCCGATTGCGCCGGGCAGATAGCGCGCCTTCAGATCGTCGCTGCCGAATCTGTCGATCATCGCGGCACACATGTTGTGGATCGACAGGAAGGAGGCCACCGACGGGCACGCCATCGACAGCGCCTCGAACACCAGCGTCGCATCCAGCCGCGTCAACCCGGCGCCGCCGGCCTCCTCGCTGACATAGAGCCCGCCGAAGCCCAGCTCGGCCAGTTCGGGCCACAGCTCGCGCGGGATGGTGCCGGCCTGTTCCCAGGCGCGGGCATGCGGTGCGATCCGCGCGGCGCCGAAATCG
>CAZMBT010000333.1:0-2569 GCA_964564395.1 uncultured Alkalilacustris sp. | reverse complement strand
TGTCAAGAAAGAGGAAACCGCGCATGTTCAAGAAGATCCTGATCGCGAACCGGGGTGAGATCGCGTGTCGTGTCATCAAGACCGCGCGGCGCATGGGGATTGCGACGGTCGCGGTCTATTCCGAGGCCGATGCCGCGGCGCTGCATGTGGCGATGGCGGATGAGGCGGTGCATATCGGCCCGGCTCCGGCCAATCAGTCCTACATCGTGATCGAGAACATCCTGCGGGCCGTTCGCGAGACGGGCGCCGAGGCGGTGCATCCGGGGTATGGATTCCTGTCCGAGAACCGCAAGTTCGCCGAGGCGCTGGCGGCCGAGGGCGTTGCCTTCATCGGCCCGCCGGCGAGCGCCATCGAGGCGATGGGCGACAAGATCACTTCGAAGCGCCTCGCCGCCGAGGCCGGTGTGAACACCGTACCCGGCGCGGGCGGCCAGCTCGAGGACGCCGAAGAGGCGGTGCGTCTGGCGCGCGAGATCGGCTATCCCGTGATGCTCAAGGCGTCGGCGGGCGGCGGCGGCAAGGGCATGCGGATCGCCTGGACCGACGAGGAGACGCGCGAGGGCTTTCGCGCCTCGCAAAGCGAGGCGGCGAGTTCCTTCGGCGATGACCGCCTCTTCATCGAGAAGTTCATCACCGCGCCGCGCCACATCGAGATTCAGGTCCTCGCCGACACGCATGGCAACACGCTGCATCTGCATGAGCGGGAGTGTTCGATCCAGCGGCGCAACCAGAAGGTCATCGAAGAGGCGCCATCCCCTTTTCTGGACCCCGAGACGCGGGCGTCCATGGGTGCGCAGGCCTGCGCGCTGGCCCGTGCGGTCGGCTACAGCAGCGCCGGTACGGTGGAGTTCATCGTCGATGGCGATCGCAACTTCTATTTTCTGGAGATGAACACGCGCCTTCAGGTGGAGCATCCGGTAACCGAGCTGATCACCGGAGTGGATCTGGTCGAGCAGATGATCCGCGTGGCGGCGGGCGAGGCGCTGCCCTTCGCACAAGGCGACATCGCGCTGAATGGCTGGGCAATCGAATCGCGGCTTTACGCCGAGGACCCATACCGCAATTTCCTGCCGTCGATCGGGCGCCTGACCCGCTATCGCCCGCCGGAGGAGCGTATCACCGAGCGCGCCCGTATCCGCAACGACACGGGCGTGTTCGAGGGCGGCGAGATCAGCATGTATTACGATCCCATGATCGCCAAGCTGTGCACATGGGCGCCCGATCGCTCCGAGGCGATCGAGGGGATGCGTCGCGCGCTCGACGCCTTCGAGGTGGAGGGGATCGGCCACAACCTGCCCTTCCTGTCGGCGGTCATGGATCATCCGCGTTTCGTGGCCGGTGACATGACGACCGCCTTCATCGCCGAGGAGTATGCCGACGGTTTCACCGGCGTGACGCCGGATGCGCAGACGCTGCGGCGGCTCGCGGCGGTGGCCGCGCACATGAAGATGCGCAAGGAAGCGCGCGAGGCGCGGATCTCGGGTGCGATGATGCATCACAAGCGCCGTGTCAGCGATGAATGGGTGGTGTTTCTGGACCGCAACACCTTCGAGGTGCGCATCGCCGAGACCGAAAGCGGCACCGAGGTCGCCTTCGCCGATGACGGGGTCATCGCGGTGCAATCGGACTGGCTGCCCGGCGCATCACTGTTTCGCGGGATGGTCGATGGCGACGAGATGCTGGTAAAGATGAACTTCGTGCGCGGCGGGGCGCGATTGCGGTATCGCGGGGCGGAGCTGCACGCGGTGGTGCGCACGCCGCGCCAGGCCGAACTCGCCGCGCGGATGCCCGAGAAGGCGCCCCCCGACACCTCACGCATGCTGCTGTGCCCGATGCCGGGGCTGGTCATGGCGGTGCATGTGCGCGAGGGCGACGAGGTTCAGGAGGGGCAGCCGCTCGCGACGGTCGAGGCGATGAAGATGGAAAACCTGCTGCGCGCCGAGCGCAGGGCGGTGGTGGCCAGGATCAACGCCGAACCGGGCGCCAGCATGGCCGTGGACGACGTGATCATGGAGTTCGAATGATCCTGTGTGATGACCGCTGCGTGCCGGGCAATGGCCGTGATCGTGCTCAGTTGCGCCCGGAGGGCAGGCTGTCGAGCATCTCCTCGCGGCGCAGCGGGAACTTGTCTATGGCATGGGCGATTTCTCGCGCGCTCCAGGGGCTCGGTTTGCGCTGCTTGACCTCGCCATCCTTGCCGATGATGGCCAGCATGAAGCCGCGCGGGCGCAGCATGCGCCGCACCTCGCTGTTGGAATTGGGATCGGTATCGACGACCACGATCACGTCGCGCTCGATCATCTCTTCGGCGCGCTCCTCCAGAAAGGCGAGCTGGCGGCGGAAATCCGGGTGGTTGGGCGACTCCGCCAGGATCACCACCAGCCGGCTTTCCCAGCGCAGCGAGGCGAGGTCCACCTCGGTGCCGTCCACGGTCAGCAGGCCCCTGACCTGGGCATCCTCCTCGGCTTGCTGGTCTTCCAGTGCCGGGTCGTCGCGCAGCCCTTCGGGAATGGACTCGCGCTCGATTTCCTGCGCGGCGGCGAAGGCCGGGACAAGCAGCGTCAGCCAA
>CAZMBT010000332.1:0-2589 GCA_964564395.1 uncultured Alkalilacustris sp. | reverse complement strand
GCCAGTCGGGCGAGACCGCCGACACGCTGGCCGCGCTGCGCCATGTCGCGGGGCGTGTGGGCCAGACCCTCGCCGTGGTCAATGTGCCCACCGCCTCGCTGGCGCGCGAGGCCGATCTGGCCATGCCCATCCATGCCGGGGCCGAGATCGGCGTCGCCTCGACCAAGGCCTTCACCTGCCAGCTGGCGACCCTGCTGGTGCTGGCGCTCAAGGCCGGGCAGCTGCGCGGCACGCTCGACGCCGAGGAGATGGCCGACCACGTCGCGGCGCTGCGCAGCCTGCCGGGACATGTCAATCACGCGCTGGCGGCCGATGACGCCATCGCGAAGCTGTCGGGCGCGCTGTCGGAGGCGCGCGACATCCTGTTTCTGGGGCGTGGGCGCATGTATCCGCTGGCGCTGGAGGGCGCGCTCAAGCTCAAGGAGATCAGCTATATCCACGCCGAGGGCTACGCCAGCGGCGAGCTCAAGCACGGGCCGATCGCGCTGATCGACCAGCATGTGCCGGTCATCGTCATGGCCCCGCATGACGCGCTGTTCGACAAGACGGTGTCGAACATGCAGGAGGTCATGGCGCGCCACGGCCGGGTGGTGCTGATCTCGGACGCGGCCGGGCTCGCGGCGGCCTCCGAAGGGTGCTGGCAGACCCTGCAGATGCCGACCGTGCCCGACATCCTCGCGCCCATCCTCTATGCCGTGCCGGCGCAGCTGCTGGCCTATCACACCGCGCTCGCCCGCGGCACCGATGTCGACCAGCCCCGAAACCTCGCGAAATCCGTCACCGTCGAGTGATGGAGGGCGCGTGACGGGGAGTGACGGGGCCGGTGCACCTGGCGGCGCCGTTACAGATTTCTGGTCTGCCGCGTCACGCCGATGGTACCGCCCAGGAGCCCCAGGATCGTCTGGAATCCGCTTGCCGGCGACTCGGTGGCCAGGACCACATCGCCATTGCGGATCTGGAATTCGCCGGCGCTGAACAGCCCGTCGGCATTGGTCAGGTCGATGGTGAAGACGACCCGTTCGCTGCGCGGACCACCTGCGCCCAACTCCGATTCCGGATAGCGGCGCAGGATCAGGACGCCCTCGGGATCGGCGCGCGCATCGGTGACCCCTCCCATCATCGAAATGGCCTTGAGCGCCGAAACCTCCTCGGAATCGAAATCGATCACCTCTTCACGCCCGGCAGCCCCAAGGGCGATGAAGTGGCGCTCGTCCTCTTCGAGCGCGAGCAGATCGCCACCGCGCAGCATGGTGTCCTGGCGCGGATCGGAGCGCAGGCGCGACAGCGGCGTCATGTAGGTCCGCCCGCCGCGCGTCAGCCGCACGCGCGGGTTGCGCAACCCGGGCGGCACGCCCCCCGCTTCGGATATCAGATTGAGCACCGACGTATTGAGATCCTCCAGCGGATACCGCCCCGGTGCGGCCACCCCCGACACCACATCCACCGAATTACGGCGCCCGGAGGCGAGGGACAGCTGCACCTGCGCCGACGGCACGATCGAGGTCATGCGGCTTTCGATCTCGCGGCGCGCGACATCCGCGGTGCGGTTCGCCACCTCGATCTCACCGACATAGGGCACGAAGATCGTCCCGGAGGGTGTGACCAGAAGCCCCGGCATCTCGGCGACCTTCTGTTCGGGCGACGTGATCAGCGACGTCGTCTCGGAATCCCAGATCCGCAGATCGAGCCTGTCGCCGACCGCGATCTGTGGCGCCATCGGCCCGTTACTGCGCCCGATCCAGCCATGATGCCCCCGTTCGGCGGGCGCCGGCCAGTCGCGCATCTGCACGAGAAATTCGCGATCGACCTTTTCGATGGTGAATTCGGGCACATCGCCCTCGGCGCCGGCCAGGACCTCGCTGCGCCGCGCTGCGCCGCGCGGCAGCGAACAGGCGGGAAGTGCCAGACACAGCCCGAAGGCGAGAAAACCCCGCCGCGAATAAGCTTGCATCGTGCTCCCCCGTTCCATCCCCTGGCAGGTCTTCGACTGCGCCCGGTCGCGTGCAAGATATCGGCTCCCATCCGAGGGTCAACCACGGGTTTCGACCGGTCCCGTCGCAACACTGCAGAATCAATCGCTTTCGCCCGGCGGCGCACGCAGCGCCTTGACGCTTCCTCGGCGTTTCTTGGCTTCCACCCGGCGGCGCTGGCTGGCACGGCTAGGCCGGGTGGCGATGCGCGGTTTCGGCTTGATCAACGCCTCCCGAAGCAGCGCGACGAGACGGGCCCGCGCGAGATCGCGATTGCGGGCCTGGCTGCGGCTTTCCTCGGAGCGGATGACGACAGCGCCATCGCGCGTCCAGCGGCGCCCGGCCAGGCGCTTCAGTCGCGTCTTGACCGGGTCAGGCAGATTCGGGCTGCGCGCGGCCTCGAAGCGCAGCTCGACCGCGGTGGCGACCTTGTTGACGTTCTGCCCGCCAGGGCCCGAGGCGGTGGTAAAGGTTTCGACCAGTTCCCAGTCCTGCAGAACGATGTCATCACTGATACGCAGCATGGTGACCATGATGATCGGCCGCAAGCGTTGCGACAACGAAAAAGGGCCGCCAGTGGCGGCCCTTTCCGAGTTCACGGAGATGGGCCAGTTAGAGC
>CAZMBT010000331.1:0-2598 GCA_964564395.1 uncultured Alkalilacustris sp. | reverse complement strand
TCTATGTGTGGTTCGAGGTGATGCTGATCGCGTCCTTCGGGCTTCTGGTGCTGGGCGGCTCGCGCGAGCAGATCGATGGCGGCATCAAGTACGTCGCGCTCAACCTCGTCTCCACGATCATGTTCCTCGCCGGGATCGGGCTCGTCTACGGCATGACCGGTACGCTCAATCTGGCCGATCTGAACGGCGCTATTGCCGAGGTCGAGAATCAGGGCCTCGTCACCGTGGTCGCGATGATGTTCATGGTCGCCTTCGGGGTGAAGGCGGCGATGTTCCCGCTCTTCTTCTGGCTGCCGGCGTCCTATCACACGCCGCTGTTTTCCGTCTCGGCGGTGTTTGCAGGGCTTCTGACCAAGGTCGGGGTCTATGCGCTGATGCGGATGTTCACGCTGGTGTTCACCGGCGATGTCGGCTTCACGCATGAGGTTCTGCTCTGGGCCTCGGCACTGACCATGCTCACCGGCGTTCTGGGTGCCGCCGCGCAGACCGATTTTCGCAAGATCCTGTCGTTCCACATCATCAGCCAGATCGGCTACATGACGCTGGGGCTTGCGATCTATACGCCGCTGGGGATCATGGGTGGGGTGTTCTATCTCGTGCACCACATCATCGTGAAGGCGAACCTGTTCCTGATTGCGGGTCTGGGCGGCCGCCTTGCGGGCAGCACCGATCTCAACCGCATCGGCGGGCTCTACAAGTCGAGCCCGATGCTGGGCGCGCTGTTCATTATCCCGGCCTTCTCGCTGGCCGGCTTTCCGCCGTTGTCGGGCTTCTGGGCGAAGTACCTGATCGTGAAAGCCTCGCTCGAGATCGAGGCGTGGTTCATCGCCTTCATCGCGCTTCTGGTCGGGCTTTTGACGGTGTTCTCGATGACCAAGATCTGGGGTGAGGCGTTCTGGAAGCCGCACCCCGACAAGGTGGAGCCGCATTTCGGGCGGGTCACCAAGCCGGTGCTGTGGGCCTCGCTCACCCCGATCATCGGGCTTGCGGTGCTGACGATCATCATCGGGCTCGGCCCGCAACCCTTCGTCGAATTCGCCGAGCGTTCGGCGGAGCAACTGCTGGACCCGTCTGCCTATGTCGCGACGGTGCTGGGGGAGGGGGCGCAATGAATCTGTTCGTCCTGAACCTGCTGCTGGCGCTGGTCTGGTCGGTTCTCGTGGCCGAGCTGACCCCGACGAGCTTTCTGATCGGCTTCGTGCTGGGCTACGGGGCGCTGTGGCTGGCACAGCCCATCCTCGGCGGCCCGAACGCCTATTTCCTGCGTGTGTGGCGCATCGTGCGGCTGGCGGCCTTCTTCATCTACGAGCTGTTCCTGTCCAGCCTTCGGGTGGCCTGGGATGTCGCCACCCCCGGCACCGGCAGCGTGCCGGACATCATCGAGGTGCCGCTGGACGTGAAGAGCGATCTGGAGATCATGCTGTTTTCGAACCTGATCTCGCTGACGCCGGGTACGCTCAGCCTCGATGTGACCGAGGACCGCAAGACGCTTTATGTCCATGCGATGTTCGCCGATGCCCCGCAGGAGCTGGTGGCCGAGCTGAAATCGGGGATGGAGCGCATGGTGCTGGAGGCTTTCGAATGACGCCGGCCGGGTTCATGGAGTTTTCGCTGGATGCGGCTTTCGTGATGGTGATGCTGTCGATCGCGCTGGCCTTCGTGCGTCTGGCGCTGGGGCCGACGCTGCATGACCGGGTGGTGGCGCTGGACATGATGACGGTGCTCATCGTCGCGTTCTGTGCGCTCTATGCGATCAGGTCGGACGACCCGGCCTTCCTCGACATCGTCATCGTTCTGGCGCTGGTCGGGTTTCTGGCCACGGTGGCGCTTGCGCGTTTTGCCGAGCGGCGGCTGATGATGCGCCGGCGAAGCGGCGAGGATACGGGGGAGGATCAGGATGATTGAGATTCTGACCGGGATTGCCCTGCTGCTGGGCGGGTTCTTCGCGCTGGTGGCAGGCTGGGGCATCCTCAAGCTGCCCGACGTGCTCACACGGATGCACGCCTCCACCAAGGCCGGGACATTGGGCAGCATGCTCACCCTGACCGCCGCGGCGCTGGCTTTCGGCGAGATGAGCGTGGTGATGCGATGCCTGATCGGGGTGATCTTCCTGCTGCTCACGGCGCCGATCGCCGCGCACATGATCGGCCGCGCCTCGGCGCGCAAGCAGAACTACTTCTGAGCGCGCGCCCATCCGACAGGCGTCACAGCGGGCCGGTGGCGGTTGCAGGCCGGTCGCTCGCCGGGATCAGCCGGTTGAGCGCGCCATGCATCAGGCCGCGAGGCCGCGATTTCCCATATCCAGGAACTTGCGACGACGGGCCTCGCGCAGCGCCTGCGCGGGCTGGTCCACGAGGTCCGAAAGCATCGCGTCGAGTGCGTCGCCCACCGCCTTGATGGTGGCAGCACGGTCGCGCTGCGCCCCGCCCAGCGGCTCGGCGATGATCCGGTCGATCACGCCCAGCTTGTGCAGATCCTGCGCCGTCAGGCGCAGCGCCTCGGCGGCTTCGCGCATCTTCTCCGAGTCCTTCCACAGGATGCTGGCGCAGCCCTCGGGCGAGATCACGGAATAGACCGAGTGTTCGAGCATCGCGATGC
>CAZMBT010000330.1:0-2599 GCA_964564395.1 uncultured Alkalilacustris sp. | reverse complement strand
GGATGCTGGATGTCGGCGGCGGGACCGGCGCCTTTGCGATCACGCTGTGCCAGGCCTTTCCGCAGCTTTCGGTGACCATCGTGGATTTTCCGAATGTCGCGCGGCTCGGTGCCGAATATGTCGAGGCGGCGGGGCTGTCGGATCGCATCGCGTTCATCGCCGGGGATGCGCTGCGCGCCGACTGGCCGGACGCGCAGGATGCGATCCTGATGTCCTATCTGATGTCGGGTGTGCCCGGCGACATGCATGGGCCCTTGATCGCGCGCGCGCGCGACCATCTCGCTCCGGACGGGCGCCTTCTGGTGCATGATTTCGTGGTCGATGCGGCGCGCACCGGCCCGCCCCTCGCCGCGCTCTGGCAGCTTCAGCACACCGCCTTCACCCCGCAGGCGCGCTCGCTCGATGACGGGTGGCTGCGCGATGCCTTCAGCGCGGCCGGCTTCGAGGAGGTGTCCGTGGCCCCGCTGGTTCCGCAGATGACCATGCTTGCGCAAGGCCGGCTGAGCCAGGCCGAAACCTGAGAAAGGCACGGACGGACCGTCTTCGCCCGACCTGTGGACGGCGCTGCGTGCGGCGGTTTACGGCGCGCGCGTCTGCAGACCTCTGCCAGCACGGCCTTGCGGTCAGGCGCCCGGGGCCTGCCGGGTTCGGGGCCGCGGGAGCGTCGCAGAATGGGATTGCGAAACGGCGCCGGGTGACCTATACGCCCGGATGAGCACCCGTAGCTCAGCTGGATAGAGCGCTGCCCTCCGAAGGCAGAGGCCTCAGGTTCGAATCCTGACGGGTGCGCCAACCGATTGTTGAGCCCAGCCGGTTGAGGGCAGACCTTTTCGGATGCGCCACCCGGACCGCGACCCGGATGCCGCGTGCAAGCCGGACCTGTTGGCCACATCTGATCATGAATTGTCGACGTGCGGTGCGTGAGTCTTGCGCCGCAGGCGCGCCCGTGATCCTTTGTGCCGAAGCCTCACCCGCACCGCTTCGCAACCAATCACTCTGCATCCATGGCTGACAACGGTGTACGATCAATCGGATTCCTTGACCTCGTGCGCCGGCACAACGCATGGCTTGCACCTGTACCGCTGGTGATCGCGCTCGGTCTTGCAGTCGGTTCGGCGATGACGCTGCAGGAGTCCGAGACCTTCGATGAGGCAGGGGTGCACGCCGATGGGGTCGTCCTGCAGACCGAGCGCCGGCGCGAACGCGTATCCGGCGAGCGCGTGCGCCGCTATTATGTCACCTATCTTTTCGAGCTTGCGGATGGGGGCGAACAGCGCAATCGCGACCGGGTGTCCAGACGTTTCCACGACAGCGTGGCGGAGGGCGACAGGATCGCCGTCACCTACCTTCCGGACGATCCCGGAACCGCCGAGATCGATCCCGAGGGAACCAACCGCACGGCAATGATCCTTGCGCTCGCGTCGCTGGGAACCGGCGGTTTCGGGGTGTGGCTGATGCGCCGCTACTGGCGCCGCTGCGCCAGCATGCACCGCGCCATCAAGCGGGGCGTGGCACAACCGGCCCGGGTGACAGGGCGCACCAATTCGGTGCCCGCCGCGCAGGGGCAGCCGACCTGGCGGCTCGACTGGAGCGATACGCATGGTCGCAAGGGACGCAGCCTTCCGCGCAAGCTGGAGGATCTCGAACCCTGGCCGCAAGGCAGCGAGATCACCATCCACCTCGATCCGAAAACCGACACCGCCTGGTGGGACGAGGATATCCTGCGCCCCAAGGCGTGAGGTCGCGCGCCGCGGACGGTCTCGGGGTGCCCGGCGCCGGCCGGTGGCATGCCGGGTCGCTGGACCGAATAAGAACGAAAATAATACTTGACCAGTAATGCGCGATATTGCCAAGTTTATGCTGAGGAGGCGCGCGCAATGTCGGCCGATGCGGGAACTTTCGACCTTTTCATCATCGGGGGCGGCATCAACGGGTGCGGCATCGCCCGCGACGCGGCGGGGCGCGGTCTGAGCGTGGCGCTGGCCGAGCGGGGCGATCTGGGGCAGGCGACGTCCTCGGCCTCCACCAAGCTTTTCCATGGCGGGTTGCGGTATCTGGAGTATTTCGAATTCCGCCTGGTGCGCGAGGCGCTGGTGGAGCGCGAGACGCTGCTGCGCGCGATGCCGCATATCAGCTGGCCGCTGCGCTTCGTTCTGCCCTTTCACCGCGACATGCGGTTTGAGAGCAATACCCCCACCTCGCGCCTGCTGTCGGTGGTGATGCCCTGGATGCGCGGGCGCCGTCCCGCCTGGCTGATCCGGCTGGGGTTGCTGCTCTATGATACGCTGGGCGGGCGCGAAGTGCTGCCCGGAACGCGCAGCGTCGATCTGACCCGCGATCCGGTCGGCGCGCCGCTGCAGGAGCGTTTCAGGCGCGCCTATGAGTACTCTGATTGCTGGGTCGAGGATTCGCGGCTGGTGGTCCTGAACGCCCGCGACGCCGAAGCGCGCGGGGCGCGCATCATGACCCGCACCGAGGTCGTCTCGGCGCGACGCGAGGACGGGGTCTGGCGGGTGACGCTGCGCCACGGCGACGGCGCCGAGAGCACCGTCACCGCGCGCGGTCTGGTCAATGCCGGCGGGCCGTGGGTGGGCGACAT
>CAZMBT010000329.1:0-2606 GCA_964564395.1 uncultured Alkalilacustris sp. | reverse complement strand
CTCTCGCCGCCATTGACCGGCAACAGGAAGGTGATGACCTTCTTGAGATTGCCGTAGACGGTTCGGCCCTGGCGCACCGCCTCGGCGATGGACGCGAAATTGTCGTCGGCGAGAACAAGCTCCGAGGCCTCGCGCGCCGCTTCCGAGCCCTTCTGGCCCATGGCGATCCCGGCATCGGCGCGCTTGAGCGCGGGCGCGTCGTTGACGCCGTCGCCGGTCATCGCGACGACCGCGCCGCGCGCCTGCAGCGCCGTCACGAGGCGCAGCTTGTGTTCCGGGCTGGTGCGCGCAAAGATGTCGGTCTTCAGGACGCGCCCTTCCAGATCGGCATCGTCCAGCGCCTCGATATCGGCGCCGGTCATCACATTGTCGGTGTTGCGCAAGCCGATCTGGCGCCCGATGGCGGCTGCGGTGCCCTTGTGATCGCCGGTGATCATCTTCACCGCGATGCCGGCGCTGTGGCACTGTGCGACCGCGTCGATGGCTTCCGGGCGCGGCGGGTCGATCAGCCCCGCGAAACCGAGCAGCGTCAGCCCGTCCTTCAGGCTGTCATGGGAAAGCTTGCCGTCATGCCGGGTTTGGGCCAGGGCGAGCACGCGCTGCCCCTCATCGGCGACGGCGTCGGACATCTCGCGCCAGCGCTCGCGGTCGATGGGCTGCGGTCCGTCCTTCGTCATCTGCTGCGTGCAGCGTTCGAGGATGGCCTCGGGGGCGCCCTTGATCAGAACCGTCGCCGCGCCGTCGATGTCATGCAGTACCGCCATGTAGCGATACCGCGCATCGAACGGGATGGTGTCGCGCGCCGTCGGACGGTCGCGCCAGGGCTGGTCGAGCTTTCCGGCCAGCGCGAGGAGCGCGCCCTCCATCGGGTCGCCCTCGACCCGCCATCCGCCGGACCCCTCCTGATCGGGCGGGCGCAGCGCCGCGGCGTTGCACAGCCCCGCCACGCGGCCCATGGCCGCCAGAACCGGGTTCGACCCGACGGGAGTGTTGCTGTCGTCGCGGGCGATCTCGCCGTCCGGGGCGTAGCCGCTGCCATCCACACGGTAGGTCGCCTCGGCGGTGACCAGCGTGGTCACCATCATCTCGTTGCGCGTAAGGGTTCCGGTCTTGTCCGAGCAGATTGTGGAGACCGCGCCCAGCGTCTCGATCGCGGGCAGGCGCCGGATGATGGCATTGCGCCGCGCCATGGTCTGCACGCCGATGGCGAGCGTCACTGTCAGCACCGCCGGCAGCCCCTCCGGGATCGCCGCCACGAAGATCGCCACGATCACCATGAAGGCCTCGGCAAACCCCATGCCGCGCGCCAGCATCGTGAAAGCGAGGATCGCCGAGGCCACCACGATGATGAAGCCGGTCAGATACTTGGCGAACTGCTCCATCTGCCGGATCAGTGGCGTGGTCAGCTGCTCGACCCCCGCCACCATGCCGCTGATACGACCGATCTCGGTGCCGGCGCCCGTGGCGATCACGACGCCGGTGGCCGACCCTTCGGAGACCAGCGTGCCGCTGAACGCCATCGAGTCGCGATCGCCCAGAGCCGCATCGCGCGCCACAGGCGCGGTATCCTTGCGCACGGGCACCGATTCGCCGGTCAGGATCGCTTCCTCGACCGACATGTTCGCGACCTCGACAAGGCGCAGGTCGGCGGGCACCTTGTCGCCCGCTTCCAGCACCACCACGTCGCCGGGGACCAGGTCGCTTGCGGCGATGGTCTGGCGCTGGCCGTCGCGCAACACCGCAGCGCGCGGCGCGAGCATGTCGCGCAGCGCCTCGAGCGCGGCCTCGGCGCGGCCCTCCTGAACGAAGCCGATGAGCGCGTTGATGATCACCACCGCCATGATGACGCCGGTGTCGATCCAGTGGCCGAGCGCCGCCGTGATGACCGCCGCGGCGATCAGCACCAGGATCAGCAGATTGTTGAACTGCCGCGCCAGCCGCCGCAGCGGGCCGGCGCGCGGCGCCTCCGGCAGCCGGTTTTCACCGTACTGCGCGCGTCGCCGTTGCGCCTCGGCCTCGCTGAGGCCGTGGCGCGTGTCCGCGTCGAGATCATGCAGGACTTCATCGGCCGGGCGCGCCCAGCCGGTTTCCACCTTGTTCATACCGCCTACCAGAGTCGCGTTCGCGCCCGAGTCTTACTGTGCGGTATAGGCGCCGTCCACAAGATGGTAGCTGCCGGTTATGAAGCTTGCCCGCTCGGACAGCAGAAAGCACACCAGTGCCGAAACTTCGGGCGTCTCGCCGATGCGCCCTGCGGGATGCAGCGCGGCGAGCCCGTCGATTGCCTCCTGATCCAGGTTCTTGGTCAGGATCGGGGTATTGATGAAGCCCGGCCCGACCGAGTTCACGCGCACCCCCTTCGCCGAATATTCCATCGCCGCGGTCTTTGTCAGCCCGATGACGGCATGCTTGGACGCGACATAGGCTGCCTGGTTCGCGAAACCGACACTGCCGAGGATCGAGGCGATGTTGACGATTGCGCCGCCGCCCGACTCCAGAATCGCCGGAATCTGGTATCGCAGGCCGTAGAACACGCCATGCAGATTGACATCCATCACCTGATGCCAGTTGTCGATCGCATACTCCCCGACCGGCGCGGCGGTGCC
>CAZMBT010000328.1:0-2638 GCA_964564395.1 uncultured Alkalilacustris sp. | reverse complement strand
CGGGCCCGAAGGCCCCCTCCTCGGCGAGCGCGTCGAAGGTGTCGGCCATGCCGAATGTGCCCACGACATGCAGCGCGATGGGCAGGCCGAGGTCGCGCCCGATGCGCCATGCCTCCTCATAGCCCGGCAGATAGATCTCGCCGCCCATGACCATGGTCAGCAGCCCGTCATCCGAGGCGAAATGCTCGCGCCGGATGCGTTCGGCATCGCCCGGATAGCGGGCGTCGTCACCCCAGCCCTCGAAATAGCCGAAGACGGCGCGGCGCCCGGCGTCGCGCAGCGCCTGGATGGCGGCGTCGGAGTGTTCGGGCGAGTGGTGGATCTGGCTGACATCCATCACCGTCGTCACGCCCCCGTCGATCTGCGAAAGCGAGCCGAAGAGTTCGCTTATATAGACATCCTCGGGCCGGTAGACCATCGAGAGCTTCTGCAGGATGGTGTCGAAATAGTTGACCTCGTTGATCGGACGGCCATCGTCGATCAGGATGCCATCGGCCAGAAAGCTGCGCAGGGCGGTCTCGAACTGATGCAGATGCGTGTCGACGAAGCCCGGCATGACGATGCGGCCCGCAGCCTCGATCACCGCGGCATCCGGGGCGTCGATACTGGCAGCGACATCGACGATGCGGTCACCCTCGAGCAGCACATCGCCGGGCGCGAAATCACCCACAGCGCTGTCCATCGACAGCACGTAGCCGCCCTTGATGAGCGTGCGCCGCCCACCCTCGCCGATGCCCGCGGGAAGGTCAGCCGCTTGCGCGGCGGCACCGGCCGCCCCCGCCACAACTCCGCCAAGCCCGACCGCAGCCCCGGCCCCGGCGCTTGCCTTGAGAAAGTCGCGGCGCGATGCGTCCTGTCCTGCTTGTGACGTTGCCGCGTCTTCGCACAGTTTGCACATGTCGTGTCCTCCTCGTTGTCAGGCTTTTCGCTTGGCGAAAGTCTTTGCGCATCGCGATGCGGCCAGCCCGTTGCATGCGCCGCCCGCAAGCGCGTGATCGGCGCGCTTCAGCCGCCGGTGAGAATCGAGGTCAGAACCGGAAACCGCATGATCGACTCGGCGATGCGGTTGGCGGAGAGGCGCAACTCGTGCAAGCGCTCGGTGACCATCTCCTCAGGGGTGATCAACCCGGTATAGCCCGACGAGTTGAGCGCCGCGACAGTCCGGCCGTCCGGGGTGCGCACCGGCACCGCCAGCGCTGTGATCCCGTAATCGAGTTGATCGACCGCCGTGGCATAGCCGTCCCGACGCACTTGCGCGACGATATCGCGCAGCGTGTCGATCGACGTCTGGGTCAGCGCCGTCAGGCCCTGCGGCTCCACGGTGTCGAAATACGCCTCCAGCGCGTCCTCCTCGAGCCCGGCCAGCAGCACGCGGCCCATCGACGTCGCATGCGCCGGATACCGCGCCCCGACGACGGCGCTTGCACGGCGCGCACGCTGGCGCGACTGATGCGCGATATAGATCACGTCGTGCCCGTCGAGCGTAGCCACCGACGCCGCATCGCCGAAAGTCTCCACCAGATGCCGCAGTTCGGGCAGCATCAGCTCGTCGATCCGGGCAGAGAAATAGAAGGCCGAGCCAAGTCCCATCACCTTGGGCTGCAGGTGAAACCGCTTGCCCGATTGCCCGACATATCCCAGCGCTTCCAGCGTGATCAGGCTGCGGCGCACGGCGGCCGGAGAGGCGTTCACCCGCCGCGCGATCTCGCTGAGGGTCATCTCGGGGTGCGCGGTGTCGAACGCCTCAAGCACGGCGAGGCCCTTGGCCAGCGCCTCGACGAATTCGGGGGGGCGGTCGGTCGTCGCGTTCACGTGGCTGGCCACTGCCTCCATGGTCGTCACCCCTCCGGCGCCAGAACGAAATCGTAATGCACCTTCGCGTCGGGCCGGCGCTCGAGGGGGAAGTCGAACGCCTCGCCCTTCTTGACAGGCGTCAGCTTGGTGATCAACGACTTTCGGACTCCGAAAACCGCGTCATTGTCGATGTACTCGGTGTTCTCGAAGAACAATTCTGTGGTGATCGAACGCATTCCCGCGGCGCGGATGATGTAGTGCAGATGGGCCGCGCGCCAGGCATGGCGGTCCCCCGCGCGCAGCAACTCGCCGACGGGGCCGTCATAGGGCACGGTATAGGGCTTGGGCAGGACGGTGGTGTAGAAGTAGCGCCCCTGCGCGTCCGTCGTGAGCTTGGCACGCAGGTCGTACTTGTCCTGCCCGCGCTCCTGCTCCTGTATCGGATAGGTTCCCGAGCTGTCGGCCTGCCAGGTGTCCACGATGGCGCCGGGGATGGGATGGCCCAGCGTATCACGAACGATGCCGTGCA
Organism: uncultured Alkalilacustris sp.; assembly: GCA_964564395.1. Taxonomy (GTDB): domain Bacteria; phylum Pseudomonadota; class Alphaproteobacteria; order Rhodobacterales; family Rhodobacteraceae; genus Alkalilacustris. The sequence goes on along the minus strand of CAZMBT010000328.1, from coordinate 315 downwards.
CCAGCACCGACACCCCCTCGCGCCCCTCGGCCAGGTCGGCGCCCAATTCCTTCTCAGGCGCGTCGTCGAGGTAGAAGGGCCCCAGATTCGACCCTTCGGTCGCACCGCCGCGTGTGTTGATCATGTCCACCAGCGCCGACCACCCCAGAACATCCGATGCCAGGATGAACTCGTGTCGCTCGGGGGTGGAGATCTTGCCGCAGTCATACAGAAAGTTGAGGATCGTCATCCACTCGTCATGGGTCAGATTCACCTCGCGGGTGTAGTCGTGCAGATGCTCGATGAAGGTGTCGAGCAGAAACTTGAAGCGACTGC
>CAZMBT010000327.1:0-2651 GCA_964564395.1 uncultured Alkalilacustris sp. | reverse complement strand
CTCGAACATGATGATCTTCGGGGCCGCCTGGCAGCGCGGGCTCGTGCCGCTGTCGCGCGAGAGCATCGAGCGCGCCGTGGAGCTGAACGGCGCGGCCGTGGAGCGCAACAAGCGCGCCTTCGCGCTGGGCCGCTGGGCGGTGATCCACCCCAAGGCCGCGCGCAAGATCCTGGAACCCAACGTTGTCGAGAAGCCGCGCAGCCTCGAGGAAAGGATCGCCTATCGCGAACGGCATCTGACGGAGTATCAGTCGGGCCGGCTGGCGCGGCGTTACCGCAAGCTCGTCGATCGCGCGCAGGATGAAACGCTGCGCGAAGCGGTCGCACAAGGCTATCACAAGCTTCTGTCCTACAAGGATGAATACGAAGTCGCGCGGCTGCATCTGCAGACGGCGGCGAAGGCGCGCGAGGAGTTCGATGGCGATTTCCGCATGCGCTTTCACCTCGCGCCGCCGCTCTTGTCGCGCAAGGGGCCCGACGGCCGGCCGCGAAAGCGGGAATTCGGTGGTTGGATGCTGCGCGGCTTTGCCCTGCTGGCCCGGCTCAAGGTGTTGCGCGGCACTGTTCTGGACCCCTTCGCCTACAGCGCTGACCGCAAGCTGGAGCGAGCACTGATCCGGCAATATGAGGCCGACATGGACGAGGTGCTGTCGAAGGTCACCCCCGAGACGCAGGACATCGCCGTCGAGATTGCGAAGCTTCCGCTTGAGATCAAGGGCTTCGGCCCGGTCAAGGAGGCGCATGAAGCAGCTGCGGCGAAGCGGCGCGAGGAACTGCTCGCGGCATTCCGGGCTGGCGGAACGCCGCAAGCGATGGCTGCACAGTAGGGTCCTGCGCGCATTGCTCCGCAACGCGGCATCGGCGACGATGGATTTTTGTCGCAGGGGTCGCTATCAATCGGGCGTCACAGGCAAGGGAGGCGCGCGGTGGCAATCGGTGTTTTCGATTCCGGGCTTGGCGGGCTGACCGTCCTCGCCGCGCTGCGGCGCGGCTTGCCCGACGTGCCCTTCCTGTACCTGGGCGACAATGCCCACTCTCCGTATGGCGTGCGCGATGCCGAGGACATCTACCGGCTGACCTGTGACGGGGTGGCCCGGCTGTGGGCGCAGGGATGTGATCTGGTCATCCTGGCGTGCAACACCGCTTCGGCGGTGGCGCTGCGCCGCATGCAGACCGAATGGGTGCCGCCGGACAAGCGGGTGCTGGGCGTCTTCGTGCCGCTGATCGAGGCCCTGACGGAACGGCAATGGGGCGACAGCTCGCCGCCGCGCGAAGTGGCGCTGAGCCATGTCGCGCTTTTCGCGACTCCGGCAACGGTATCGAGCCGGGCGTTCCAGCGCGCGCTTGCCTTCCGTGCCATCGGGGTCGATGTCGAGGCACAGCCCTGCGGGGGCTTGGTCGATGCCATCGAGGATGGTGACATGCTTTTGGCCGAGGCGCTGGTGCACAGCCATGTCGAGGCCTTGCTGCGCCGCATGCCGCAGCCGCAGGCGGCGGTATTGGGCTGCACGCATTATCCGCTTCTGGAGCCGGTTTTCCAGGCCGCGCTCGGGCCCGATATCCGGGTCTGTTCGCAGCCCGAGATCGTGGCGCAGAGCCTCGCCGATTACCTTCATCGTCATCCCGAATTCGTGGTGCGCGGCGAGGGTGGCTGCCGTTTTCTGACCACGGGCGATGCGGTGGCGGTGTCGCGCAAGGCGACCCGCTTCATTCGAAGCGGCGTGACCTTCGAGGCCGCCGAACCGGTCACGCAAGTCTGACTTGCAGAATCTTTATACGGACAGGGACAGAACATGACCAGCAAAGCTGCAATATTGGGCGCGAGCGGCTACACCGGGGCCGAACTGGTGCGCCTGATCGCGACGCATCCGGGGCTGGAGATCACCGCGCTGTCGGGCGAACGCAAGGCCGGCATGGAGGTGGCGCAGGTTTTCCCGCATCTGGGGCATCTGGACTTGCCGACACTGCAGCGAATAGAAGAGATCGATCTCGACGGCGTCGATCTGGTGTTCTGCGCCCTGCCGCACGCCACATCGCAAGCGGTTATCCGGGACCTTCCCACCGGATTGCGAATCGTCGATCTGTCGGCGGATTTCCGTCTGCGCGATCCGAATGTCTATGCGCAATGGTACGGCAAACCGCATGCCGCGCCCGAGTTGCAGGCCGAAGCCGTCTACGGGCTGACCGAATTCTACCGCGACAGCATCCGCACCGCGCGGCTGGTCGCGGGAACCGGCTGCAACGCCGCGACCGGCCAGTACGCGCTGCGCCCGCTTCTGGAGGCGGGGGTGATCGACCCGGATCGCATCATCATCGATCTGAAAGCCGGGGTGTCGGGGGCCGGACGCGCGCTCAAGGAGAATCTTCTGCATGCCGAGCTGTCGGAGGGCACGCATGCCTATGCCGCGGGCGGAACCCATCGACACCTGGCCGAATTCGACCAGGAGTTTTCCGCCGTGGTGGGGCGACCGGTACAGGTGCAGTTCACGCCGCATCTGACCCCGATGAACCGTGGTATCCTTGCCACCGTCTATGTCGAGGGCGATCCGCGAGCGGTGCATGCGGCGCTGCAATCACGCTACAGCGAGGAGCCCTTCCTCAGGGTGCTTCCTTTTGGCACACTGCCATCGACAAGGGATGTGCGCGGGTCGA
>CAZMBT010000326.1:0-2692 GCA_964564395.1 uncultured Alkalilacustris sp. | reverse complement strand
AAAGGGGCGCGGCCGATACGGCCGCGCCCCTCATTGATCCGGGTTCGACTGACGGGGCGAAATCAATTCCCCTCGGCTTCGCCTTCTGCCTCGCCTTCAGCTTCGCCCTCGGCTTCGGCTTCTGCTTCACCCTCGGCTTCCGCTTCGGCTTCGGCTTCACCTTCAGCTTCACCCTCGGCTTCACCTTCCGCCTCGGCTTCGCCCGCAGCGGCGGCCATGAAGTATCCGCTCTTCTCTCCGAACGCATCCGACACGATCGCGGAACCTGCCGAGATGCCCACCACGGCGATCATCGCCGGCGCGATGAAGTTCGTGCTGCTGGACAGCTTGGCCAGGAGCGTGGATCGCTTTTCGTTTTCGGACATGTAATCCTCCTTGTTAGTGCCCTGGGTCGGCCCCGGAATCAGGCCCGATTCCCCTTGATCAGCAAGTAAGCAGCCATCAGCGCCAACGTCACTTGGAACTGCATGCCGCCCATCGGATGGGTCGGGGTCGACATGAAATGCCACTGCCCCCAATGCGCCATAAAGATCGCGCCCAGTAAAATCACAATCATGCCAGTTGCGCCCAGCCGTGTGATGACCGCACCCGTCAGACCGGCGACGACGCCGCCCAGCAGGATGAAGACGCCCGCCCCAATCTCACCGAGCGCGACCAGAAAGGCGATGCCCGTCGGCAGGTTCATGATCTGAGCAAAGCCGGCGATGCCGGTACCGAGGAACTTGTCGATGCCGTGAAAGAGAAAAACGCTGGCCAGCGCGGCGCGCAGAACCCAATGCGCCTGACGCGTCAACCAGGGGGCAACCGTCGGATCGGATGTTTGGTCAGTCATGCTGACTCCTTCTCGTTCCTGTACAGGGTTGTGGCGCCTTTGGCGAACCACCTCGGCCCACGACCTATCGGCACAGCGTTCGGCGCGGCAACGCACAACCGCGCGAGTGATATGAAGGTCTCCGAGAAGTGACTGCAGTTCGGGCCGGCGGGTGCCGCGCGGCGTGCGCGGGGCGTCCCGTCATCCGGTGTCGGTTGGGGGCCGTCCAGGTCCTTCAGCCCGCAAGCTCCGGGTGTTCATACGCCTTCGGATAGGGCATCGGTCTGACCGGTCCCAAGGGGACAACGCCGTTCCAGGACCGCCCGAAATACCCTTGCTTGCAATGCACGAGCGATCCGCTCTGCGCGACCCCCGGCAGGGCGTAGACCCGGCACAGCCATCGCCACAAATGCGGAAAATCGAGTATGCGCGCGCCGTTGAGCTTCATCCGCAGATAGTAAACCGGATCGTGACGGTAGAGGGTCGGAAACAATCGCAGGTCGGCCTCTGTAAAGCTGGCCCCGGTCAGAAAGAGGCGGCCGTCCGAAAGCCTTTGGTCAAGCTGCGCCAGGGTATCGAAATACGCGGCGAATGCGGCTGCATACACGCCCTGATCCGACGAGAACCCGGCCTTGTAGGCGCCGTTGTTGATGGTCACGTAGATCAGCTCGTTCAGGGTGTCGATTTCGGCCTGCACCGCCGGATCCGCGGGATATAGGTCGGGGCGGTCCGCATCCGGCGCCGTGCGGGCAGACCCCTTCGCAAACCGATCCAGCATCCGGAGTATTTCGGCGCTTTCATTGTTGACGATCCGGCCTGCGCGCTTGTCGTAGAGGATCGGGACCGATTGCTCGTCCGAGCCTTCCGCGCGGTAGATATCCCTTGCCAGCCGCAGGCCGAGTCCCGTGCCGGTTTCGGCGGTGCATTCGGGCAAGGGCGCGCGGGTCAGGGTCGAGACGCGGTCGGGGCTGAACTCCCAAAGGCCCGGCCCTTCGGGGTCACCATCGCCGGTGCGGTTCGGAAAGGCCACATCCATGGTAATGCTGTCGCGCAATCCCAGCACGTTGCGTGCCAGGGTGACGCGATGACACCAAGGACAGTTGAGCGCGACGAAAAGATGATATCGCCCGGGCTCTGCCGGAAACTCGGGATCACCGATTGCGTGCCGGAAACCGCTGACACCGCGCACGAACTCACCGCGTGCGCGGCGGGCGGCTGCGTCGCTCTGGTCTTCCTGCATGGCGGTATCGACTTCGGATCCGATCATCTCGTTTCCCCAGCATTCGGCGACAGGCCCATGGTCGGGCATCTCGGTTATTCGGATCGTGGTCGCGATGCGCAAATCAAATCCGCATCCCGGGGTGGGCACCGACGTCTTCACAACCGCGGACACGACCCGGCCGATTGCCCTCTCTACCAGCCCGTGACAGCACACCTTGTTCGCCGTGAAGGCGGCGCAAACTTCAGCCCGCCGACCGGCACAATCGGGCATCGCACCATATGACTTCCGATTGCCCGAGCCCGGCTTGGGGTATTGGCTGGCAGCGTGCGAGGACCGCGAGGTCGTGGGCAAGGGCGGAATGCGTCCCCGACCGAGACGGCGCCGCGCATCTGCACGGTCCATCAAATTACTGACTTCTAATGATTTTTTCGAGTCACTGACGACTCAATGGTGCCCAGGAGAGGACTCGAACCTCCACGACCATACGGTCACTAGCACCTGAAGCTAGCGCGTCTACCAGTTCCGCCACCTGGGCAAGTGGTGACCGGTCGATTACATGCGGGTTTCAGGGCTGTCAACGGGATAATGTCCCCATATCTGTTCCGGATTGCGCCTTGTCCGGTTTCCGCAGACCGGGTAGGCACTGATCAAATCGCATG
>CAZMBT010000325.1:0-2693 GCA_964564395.1 uncultured Alkalilacustris sp. | reverse complement strand
CTGGAACACAAGATGGGCATTCACGGCAACGCCACCTGCGTGATGCATTACGACGGCGCCACCGGCTACCTCGTCGGCGAGGAGCACAAGGGCATGCGGGCGATGTTCACCATGATGAACGAAGCGCGTATCGGGGTCGGTCTGCAAGGCTATGCCATGGGTGCGGTGGCGTATCAGAACGCGCTGGCCTTCGCGAAAGACCGCCAGCAGGGGCGCGCCGTCACCGGCGCGGCCAACCCGGACGGGCCCGCCGATCCGATCATCGTGCATGCCGATGTGCGGCGCAATCTCATGCACCAGAAATCCTTCGTCGAGGGCGCGCGGGCCTTCGCCTTCTGGGGCGCGACGATGATCGATCGCTCGGTGCGCGCCGACGACGCCGAGGCCGAAGAAATGGTGTCGCTGCTCACGCCGGTGATCAAGGGGTTCCTGACCGACAAGGGTTTCGAGACGGCGGTTCTGGCGCAGCAGACCTTCGGCGGGTCGGGATATGTCAGGGAATGGGGGATGGAGCAGTTCGTCCGCGATTCGCGCATCGCCATGATCTATGAAGGCACCAACGGCATCCAGGCGCTGGATCTGGTGGGGCGCAAGCTGGGCCAGAACGGTGGCAAGGCTGTGATGGCGTTCTTCGAGATGGTGAAGTCCTTCATCAAGGAGAACGAACAGGATCCTGATATCAGGGAAGATTTCCTGGACCCCCTGAAAGCGGCGTCGAAGGATCTGCAGGCCGCCGGTACATGGTTCATGCAGCATGGCATGAAGCGCCCGGACGATGCGCTGTCGGGCGCTTATGACTTCATGCATCTGTTCGGGCATGTGGCGCTGGGGCTGATGTGGGCGCGCATGGCGCTGGCGGCGCGCGATGCGCTTGCCGCCGGGGCGACCGACACCGCCTTCTACGAGGCCAAGCTGGCAACGGGGCGCTACTACATGGCACGTCAGCTTCCGGCCACATCCCTGCATCGCAGCCGCATCGAGGCCGGTGGTGCGTCGGTGATGGCGCTGGACGCCGAGGCGTTCTAGAATCGGGCGGCCGGGCGGCGATGGCCGGACCGTCGCCGCCGCGCCGACCTCGAAGGGAGGAAGCGATGCCGAAACGCCTGCGCCTGACCCGCCGGTTTCCGGTCGCGATGACCGAGGACGGCTATCGCCGCCTGCGCCGCTTTGCGAGCGAAGCGGGCCTCGATGAAGGGGAGGCGTTGTCGTTCCTGTTCGAGAATTTCGACAGCGTGATCGACGGTGACAAGTTCGCGCATCGGCTGCGGCTGTTCAATTCCGAACTCGAGGCGCGCAAACGCTGATCGGGCGCGGGACGCCGTGTCCCCGCCGACATGGACCCAAAGGGAGGGACCGAGCAGATGACGCTGCAACTCTATTGTTTCGGAGAGTCGGGCAATGCCTACAAGGCGGCGCTGACGATGGAGCTTGCGGGTCTCGAATGGACGCCCGTTTTCGTCGACTTCTTCAACGGTGAAACCCGGACCGAGGCGTTCCGCGCCCTCAACCCGATGGGCGAGGTGCCGGTGATGGTCGACGGCGATGTCACGCTCAGCCAGTCGGGCGTCATCCAGGATTACGTCTCGTCCAAGACGGGCAAGCTGGGCGGGCGCAGCGCGGCCGAGCGCCGCGAGGTGCTGCGCTGGGTCTTTTGGGACAATTCGAAACTGTCCGGTCAGGCCGGCCCGGCGCGGTTCATCGCCAATTTCCTGCCCGAGGGCAAACGCCCCGTCGGGGCGCTGGACTACCTGCAGGGCCGGCTGCGCAGCGCCTACAAGGTGCTCGATGCCCATCTTGCCGGGCGCGACTGGGTCGTCGGCCCCAACCCGACGATCGCCGACTGCGCCTGCTGCGGATATCTCTATTACCCCGAACCCTTCGGCTTCCAGCGCGCCGACTGGCCGAATATCGACGCCTGGCTGGACCGCCTTGCGGCGCAGCCGGGCTGGAAGGCACCCTATGAACTGATGCCGGGTTCGCCCGCCGACCGGACGTGAAAAGGAGAGGACCATGACAGACGCGTATATCTACGACGCGGTACGCACGCCGCGGGGCAGGGGTCGCAAGGATGGCGCCCTGCACGAGGTGACCTCGGTGCGCCTGTCCGCCGTTACCCTCAATGCGATCAAGCAACGCAACGACCTCGACACCGAAGCGGTCGAGGACGTGATCTGGGGCAACGCCACCCAGGTCGGTGAACAGGGCGGGTGTCTCGCGCGGACCGCCGTGCTTGCCTCGGATTTCCATCAGCGGGTGCCGGGGCTGTCGATCAACCGCTTCTGCGCCTCGGGGATGGAGGCGGTCAACCTTGCGGCCAATCAGGTCCGGTCGGGCGCGGGCGCGGCCTATGTCGCCGGCGGTGTCGAGATGATGGGCCGGGTGCAGATGGGCTCGGACGGGGCCGCCGTGGCCGTCGATCCGACTGTGGCCATGCAAAGCTATTTCGTCCCGCAGGGGATCGCGGCCGACATCATTGCGACGCGCTACGGCATCTCGCGCGACGACGCCGACGCTTTCGCGGTGGAATCGCAAAAGCGCGCGGCGGCAGCCTGGGCGGATGGGCGGTTCGCGCGCTCGGTTCTGACGGTGCGCGATCAGAACGGGTTGCCGATCCTCGACCGCGACGAACACATGCGCCCCGAGACCGACATGCAGTCGCTCGGCGCGCTCAAGCCGTCCTTCAAGGAGCAGGG
>CAZMBT010000324.1:0-2710 GCA_964564395.1 uncultured Alkalilacustris sp. | reverse complement strand
GCGCAGGCCAGCATCAGATCCAGCGCCTGCGCGCCCAGCCGCATCATCAGCACCTGCGCCTCGGGGTCGCCGAAGCGGACATTGTATTCCACCAGCCGCGCGCGGCCCGCATGGATCATCAGCCCGGCATAGAGCACCCCCCTGAAGGGCGTGCCGCGTCGCGCCATCTCGGCGATGGTGGGTCGGATGATCTCGTCCATGACCTGCGCCTGCAGCGCGTCGGTCAGGATCGGCGCGGGGCTGAAGGCGCCCATGCCGCCGGTGTTCGGCCCGGCGCCGCCGTCGAAGGCGCGCTTGTAGTCCTGCGCCGTGCCCACCGGCAGCGCGGTCTCGCCGTCGCACAGCACGAAAAAGCTGGCCTCCTCGCCCGGCATGAAGCCCTCGATGACGACGCTGCTGCCGGCCTCGCCATGGGCGCCGGCAAGGATGTCGTCCACCGCCGCCTGCGCCGTCGCCACATCCTGCGCCACCACCACGCCCTTGCCCGCCGCCAGCCCGTCGGCCTTGACGACGATGGGCGCACCCTGCGCGGCGATATGCGCATGCGCAGCGGCCGCGTCCGCAAAGCGTGCCCAGGGCGCGGTGGGGGCGCCGCAGGCGTCGCAGATATCCTTCGCAAAGGCCTTCGACGATTCCAGCTGTGCCGCCGCCGCGGAGGGCCCGAAGACCAGCACTCCGGCCTCGGCCAGACGGTCGGCCACCCCGGCGGCGAGCGGCGCCTCCGGGCCGATGACGACGAAATCGATGGCGTTCTCCTCGCAGAAATTGGCGACGACCCCGCCATCGGTGATACGGATATCGGCGGTCGCCGCGATCTGCGCGATGCCGGCATTGCCCGGCGCCACGATCAGCCGGTCGCATTTCGGATTCTGCTGGATCGCCCAGGCCATCGCGTGTTCGCGACCGCCGCCGCCCAGTATCAGAATGTTCATGCCCGCCTCTCCCCGCCCTTGGCCTGAAAGCACCGGCGTTCTAGGCTGCGCGCGACGCCATGACAAGCGAGCGCATATGAACGACCTGATCGACGACCCCGCCCCCGGCCAGAACGCGCCCGAATTCTCGGTCACCGAGATTTCCGGGGCGGTCAAGCGCGTTATCGAAGGCGAATTCGGCCGCGTGCGGGTGCGCGGCGAGTTGGGGCGCGTTGCGCGGCCGCGCTCGGGCCATCTCTACCTCGATCTCAAGGATGACCGAGCCGTGCTGTCGGCGGTGATCTGGAAGGGCGTCGCCGCCCGGCTGCGCACGCCGCCCGAGGAAGGCATGGAGGTGGTGGCGACCGGACGGCTGACGACCTTCGCGGGCCAGTCCCGCTATCAGATGATCATCGAGGAGCTCGCACCCGCCGGCGCCGGGGCGCTCATGGCGATGCTGGAAAAGCGCAAGGCGGCGCTGGCCGCCGAAGGGCTGTTCGCCGCCGAGCGCAAGCGCGCCCTGCCCTATCTGCCGGCGGTCATCGGCGTGGTGACCTCGCCCAGCGGGGCAGTGATCCGCGACATCCTGCACCGCCTGCGCGACCGGTTTCCGAGCCATGTCGTGATCTGGCCCGTCGCCGTCCAGGGCGAGCGCTGCGCCCCCGAGGTCGCCGCCGCCATTCGCGGTTTCAACGCGCTGGCGCGCGATGGCGGCCCGGTGCCGCGCCCGGATCTGCTCATCGTGGCGCGCGGCGGTGGCTCCATCGAGGATCTGTGGGGGTTCAACGAGGAAATCGTGGTGCGCGCTGCGGCCGAGAGCGCGATCCCGCTGATCTCGGCTGTGGGGCATGAAACCGACACCACGCTGATCGATCTGGCCGCCGATCACCGCGCCCCCACGCCCAGCGCCGCGGCCGAGCGCGCGGTGCCCGTCCGGCTGGAGCTGCGCGGCGCGCTCGACGCGCTGGGCACGCGGCTGGCCAATGCCGCCGGGCGCGGCCTGCTGCACCGGCGCCAGCGCCTGCGCGACACCGCCCGCATCCTGCCGCGCCCTGAAACCCTTGTCGGACAGGCCGCGCAGCGTCTCGATCAGGCGGCCGAGCGGCTGCCCGCCGCGCTGCGCGCCGCCACGCAGCTCAAGCGCATGCGCCTGCATGGGGCTGCGGCGGGGCTGCGCCCGCAGACCCTGCGCCGCGCCTGCCGTCAGCAGCGCGAGCAGGCCGCGCGGCTCGCGGGCCGGCTTGCCCCGGCCACGCGGCGCGGCATCGACCGCCGTCGCGACGCGCTGCGCCATGCCCGGCAACGGCTGCGCAGCGTCGCACCGGATCGCCGGCTGAGCGACCAGCGCAGCGCCTGCGCCGCGCTCGCACAGCGGCTGCACGGTGCCATGGCGGCCACGCTGGAGGCGCTGCGCGCGCGCCGCGACGGGCTGGAACGGCTGCGCCAGACGCTGGGATATCAGGAAACGCTTCGGCGCGGCTTTGCCGTGGTGCGCGGCGATGGCGCCGTGGCCACGTCGCTTGCCGCCGCCCGCGCCGCGACGACACTGGAGATCGAGTTCCATGACGGACGGCTGCGCGCCGTGCCGGGGCCGGAGGCGCGCCGCAAGCGGCGTGCTCCGGAACCCGGCACCTCGGGCTCCGACCCCGATGCGCCCGATCAGGGGCGGCTGTTCTGAACGACGGCCGCGTGGGCGGGCCGGCCGACTACATGCCCAGCGCGGCCTTGTAGGTTTCGAACAGCGCCTCTTCCTCGGCGATGTCGTCCTTGTCGCGCTTGCGCAGCGCGATCACCTTGCG
>CAZMBT010000323.1:0-2725 GCA_964564395.1 uncultured Alkalilacustris sp. | reverse complement strand
CAGGAGAGTGCGGATCAGTTCGATGGGTGTCAGCATGTTGGCATCGAGCGCGGCGATGAAATCCTCGCGCGACCACTCGTGCCACATCCCCGGCGGCGGCCCTCCCGCATTGGTGACCAGGATATCGATATCCCCGGCCGCCTGCAGAACCTCGGCGCGCCCGTCAGGCGTGGTGATGTCAGCCGCCACCGCCTGCACGCTCACGCCATGGGCCGCGCGGATGGCGGCTGCCGCCTGCTCGAGGGCGGATCTGCCACGCGCGTTGACAACCAGATCGACGCCAGCAGCGGCCAGCGCCTCGGCGCAACCACGCCCCAGCCCCTTGGACGACGCACAGACCAGTGCACGCTTGCCATGAATGCCGAGATCCATTCCAATTCTCCCCTAGACGCCTCGCTCGCACACTGCGGTAGCACCGCTCATGGCAAAGGCAAAGCCCAACCGGCGGCGCGACGGCTTTTACATCGCCGGTACAATTGCCTATATGACGGTGTCGCCATGGCTCGCGACATCACGTTGATCGAGGACGGCACAGACATGACACGCCATTCCGCACTCGGCGTTCCCGCGCATCCGTGCCAAGTGTTCCGTGCCGCTGACATCGCGGTCCATGCCGGGGTCAATATCGGCGACGAGATCAGTGCCGTCGAAACCGCCTGCCCGGGCGACACGTACCGGCTGAACCCGTCGGCCGAGCCATTGGCGTTGATGCTGCAGATGCAGCTTTCGGCTGCGACCGGGAAGGTCTCGGCGCAGCCGTTGCAGCCGATAGCCGAGGGCTCGCAGGTGGGCGCGCCCGGCGACACCGTTCGGATGACAGCGCGACTGACGCTCATGTCGCCGGAGGGAGAACGCGTCGAGCTGTTGATCCTGGATCATGCAGAAGACGCCGCGCACGGGGACTACGCGCTGCCGCTGACACCCATGCAGGCGGGATCGGACTACACGCTGATTCGCGTGACACATGATCCGGAGAGTGCGCGCCTGACGGATCTGGTCTGTGGCGCCTTTCTGCGCGGAACACGCATCACCCTGCCCGATGGGCGGCAGGCGCCGATCGAGACGCTGCAGTCGGGCGATCTGGTCTTGACCCGCGATCACGGGGCGCAGCCGGTCCGATGGGTGGGAACCGCGACCCTGCGCGCCCGTGGTGCCTTCGCACCGGTGATAATCGCGGCCGGGACCCTGGGCAATCTGGGCGATCTGGGGGTAAGCCAGCATCATCGCATCTTCGTCTACCAGCGCGGCCCCGATCGCATTGCCGGCACCGCCGAATTGCTGATCCCGGCGCGCAGTCTCGTGGATGACGATGCCGTGAGACTGCGCGAGGGGGGATTCGCGGACTACTACAGCCTCGCCTTCGATCGCCACGAAATCATCTATGCCGAAGGGATTCCGACCGAAAGCCTGATGGTGAACTCGGCCGTCGTCGCGCGCCTGCCCGAGGATCTGGTGGCCGAACTTCAACGGCATTTTCCGGAACTCTCGCAACGACAGCATTTCGGCACCGAACCCACGCGCGAACAGCTCGCCCGGTTTCCGGCAGGCACGCTCCTGGCTCCGCCGCGTGCCTCCTGACCCCGGAACGGCACAAGAAATATCGAAAACCGGGTGCCCCCGATGCCATCCCTGCGCTAGAAGGTGACACGGACCGGCGCGGTTGAGGAGGAAGGAACGTCATGAACACCATCATCGCCGCAAGCGATCTTTCCGACCGTTCCGAGAACGTCCTGGGTCGCGCCGTCGCCCTGGCCGAACAGCTCGATGGGCGCGTCCTGTTCGTGCACGCCGCTCCACGCGGCATGCCGGACATGCGCGCCGAGGCGGCGCGCGCGCAGATGCAGGAAGCCTGCGATACACTGCGAGGCGGCGAGCGCGCCGAGGTGCGCGTGCTGCGGGACAGACCCGAGCTTGCGATTCCGGAACTGGCCGCGGCCGAAAAGGCAACGTTGCTCGTGCTGGGCCTCCACCGTCCGCGCCCGGTTCTTGACCTTTTGCGCCTGACAACCATGGAACGGATCGTGCTGCGCACCGCCGCCCCGGCGCTGGTGGCGCATACCGCCTTCACACGCCCCTACTCGAAGGTCCTGGCCGCGCTCGATTTCTCGGCTTCGGACGCGGCGGCTCTGGCGCTTGCGGCAAGGCTCGCGCCGGGCGCGGATTTTTACGCCATACATGCCCTGCAGCTGCCTTTGCGCGAGAAGCTGCCCCGCGGACGCGACACCATGGGCACCCCGTCGCTTCAGGAAGCCCGCGCACGCTGTGAAGCCTGGATGACGACCCCGGGCCTGCCCGACATGACCCCGCCGGAAATCGTCCCGGGCCCGCCGCATGAGGTGCTCGCGTTTCGCGTCGATGAGCTGCGTCCCGACCTCGTCACGATCGGCGCCAGCAGCAAGGCCGACCCGGATCGGCTGGGCAACCATACCCGCGACCTGATGCGCGAGCCGCCGACCGACATTCTGGTCGCCAAGGCGCCAGGCTGAGCCGAGCGCAACGACGCTTGCGGCGCCTGCGGGGCTGGCCTATACGCGCGCCATGCTGGACCGCGCCACCAACCGCCCCGACCTGCCGCCCGAAATCGCCCGCCGGCGCACCTTTGCCATCATCTCGCACCCCGATGCCGGCAAGACCACGCTGACCGAGAAATTCCTGCTCTATGGCGGCGCCATCCAGATGGCCGGGCAGGTGCGCGCCAAGGGCGAGGCGCGGCGCACGCGCTCGG
>CAZMBT010000322.1:0-2751 GCA_964564395.1 uncultured Alkalilacustris sp. | reverse complement strand
TGAGCGCGCAGGTCAGCCGCAGCTCGTCCCCGCCATGCGCGGCGATATCGAAATCCACGCTGCTGGATCCGACACGGCGCACGGTCAGGGTGAAGGTGACGATATCGCCCAGAAAGCTCGGCTTGCGAAACACGCCTTCGATGCGCACCGTGGGAACCCCGTTGCCCTCGCGCATCGAGATGCGTTCGAACGGGTAGTCGAGCACGTCGCGAAAGAAATTCTCGACCACCGAATTGGTCATCTCGAAATAGCGCGGATAGAAGACGATCCCGGCCGGGTCGCAGTGGTTGAATTCGATGCGGATGTCGCGCGAATAGGCCATGGCTCAGCCCTCCCGCGCGGCAAGGGCGGCCCGCGCGATGATGATCTTCTGAACGTCGGACGCGCCCTCATAGATGCGCAACGCCCGGATCTCGCGATACAGGCTCTCCACCATCTCGCCGACGCGCACGCCGTCGCCACCGAAGATCTGCACCGCCTGATCGATCACGCGCTGCGCCGCCTCGGTGGCGTGCAACTTGGCCATCGCGGCCTCGCGCGAGATCCGCGCGGCCCCCGAATCCTTGGTCCATGCGGCGCGGTAGATCAGCAACGCCGAGGCATCCACCTCCAGCGCCATATCGGCGAGATGCCCCTGCACCATCTGCAGCTCGGACAGCGGCGCGCCGAAAAGCTGGCGCGTGCCGGCACGTTCGATCGCCTCGTCCAGCGCCCGGCGCGCAAAGCCCAACGCCGCCGCACCGACGCTGGAGCGAAACACATCCAGCACCGACATCGCGATCCTGAATCCGGCGCCGGGATCGCCGATCATCGCATCGGCGGGCAGATGCACATCATTGAACCGCAGATGCGCCAGCGGATGCGGCGCCATGACATCGATGCGCTCGACGATCTCGATGCCTTCGGCATCCGCCGGCAGCAGAAACGCCGACAGCCCCTTGGCCCCCGGCGCCTCGCCGGTGCGGGCAAAGACGACATAGATATCGGCGATACCCCCGTTGGAGATATAGGTTTTCTCCCCGTTCAGCCGGTACCCGTTTCCGTCGCGCGTGGCCGTGGTCGCAATGTTGGCAACATCCGAGCCGCTGGCAGGTTCGGTGAGCGCGAAGGCCGATATGGCCTGCCCCGCGCGCGTGCGCTCCAGCCATTCGCGCTGCGCGTCAGTGCCGAACAGGCTGACCGCGCCCATGCCCAGCCCCTGCATCGCGAAGGAAAAATCCGCCAGCCCGTCATGGCGCGCCAGCGTCTCGCGGATCAGGCACAGCGTGCGCACATCCAGCGCCTCGCCCCGCCCGGCGCCGGAATGACGCAACCAGCCATCCGCGCCCAGCCGGGCCACCAGGCTGCGGCAGGCTGCATCGACATCGCGGTGATCCGCCGGCAGGTTTTGTACGCACCAATCCTCAAGCTGCGTGGCCAGATCCTTGTGATGCGGCTCGAAAAAGGGCCAGTCGAGAAAGCTGCGGTCAGCCATTGGGGGTCCCCCTCGGTCAAGTTCTGCCGCCGAAACCGGCGCCGGTACGGTGCTCAATCGCCCTCGAAAACAGGCTTCTTGCCGGCCACGAAAGCCTTGTAGGCGCGCTCGAAGTCGCGGGTCTGCATGCAGATCGCCTGCGCCTGGGCCTCGGCCTCGATGGCCTGATCAAGCCCCATGTTCCATTCCTGATTGAGCTGGGTCTTGGTGATGCCATGGGCGAAGTTCGGCCCGGCGGCGATCCGCTGCGCCAGCGCCAGGGCCGCTTGCGGCAATTCATCGGCGGGATGCAGCGCGTTGTAAAAACCCCAGTCGCGGCCTTCCTGTGCGCTCATGCTGCGCCCGGTATAGAGCAGTTCGGCCGCGCGGCCCTGCCCGATGATCCGGGGCAGCATGGCACAGGCCCCCATGTCGCACCCCGCAAGCCCGACACGGGTGAACAGGAATGCGGTCTTTGCCTCGGGGCTCGCGAGCCGCAGATCCGACGCCATGGCGATGATGGCCCCGGCGCCCACGCAGACCCCGTCCACCGCGGCGATCACGGGCTTGCCGCAATGGATCATGGCCTTGACCAGATCGCCCGTCATCCGCGTGAAGGCCAGAAGCCCCTTCATGTCCATGCCGGTCAGCGGCCCGATGATGTCATGCACATCGCCGCCCGAGCTGAAATTGCCGCCATTCGACTCGAACACCACCGCGTTGATCGCGTCATCATGGGCCAGGGCGCGGAACCAGTCGCGCAGTTCAGCGTAGCTGTCGAAGGTCAGCGGATTCTTGCGATCGGGCCGGTCCAGCGCGACGATCGCGATATCGCCCTCGCGTCGCAGACGAAAATGCGCGGGCGTGTGGTCAGCGGCGTTCATGCGATGCCTCCTCGTTTTCGAGTTTTTCGGTGATGTGATCGAGATGCTCCAGCATCAGGCGTGCCGACTCCGCGTCGACGCCGTCCAGCAGATCATCGACCCAGCTTTCATGAGCGCTTGCCAGCTGCGCGAAATGAATACGCCCCGCGGCGGTGAGCCGCACGCGCGTGGCGCGGCGGTCGCCCTCGACAGCCGCGCGCATGACATGGCCTTCCTCGACCAGCCGCTCGACAATGCCCGTCACATTGCCGTTCGACACCCGCAGGACGCCTGACAGCTCGCTCATGCGCAGGCCGGCCTCGGCGCGGTGCAGCGCCGCAAGGACATCAAAGCGTGGCAGCGTGGTGTCGTGGGCCGTACGGAACCGGTCGCGCACCTCGTGCTCGACCAGCCGGGTGACCTTGAGCAGCTTCA
>CAZMBT010000321.1:0-2758 GCA_964564395.1 uncultured Alkalilacustris sp. | reverse complement strand
CGCAGCACCTCGGCGCCGTAGATCAGTGTCGGCACGTAAAGCGGCAGCACCAGCAGCGACAGCAGCAGGCCGCCGCGGCGCAACCCGACCGTGAGCGCCGCACCGAAGGTGCCGATCACCGACAGCGCCGGCGTGCCCACCGCCAGCGACACCACCAGCCACCCGTAGCCCTGCAGCGGCAGGTTCAGCAGCACGGCCAGCACCGGCGCCAGCAGCGTCAGCGGCAGGCCGGTCGTGATCCAGTGCGCCAGCGCCTTGATCGACACCACCGCCTCCATCGGAATCGGCGCGGTGGCCAGCAGTTCCAGCGAGCCGTCCTCATGATCCAGCGCGAAGATCCGGTCCAGCGACAGCAGGCAGGACAGCAGCGCACCGACCCACAGGACGCCGGGCGCAATGCGCGACAGCAGCGCCTCGTCCGGCCCCACCCCGAGCGGCACCAGAATCGCGAGGATCAGAAAGAAGGCGAGGCCGAGCCCGAACCCGCCGCCCGCACGCGTGGCCACCTGCAGATCACGCAACAGGAGCGCGATCATTGCGCCCGCCGGCGCATCGCGCCGTCCCCCTTGCCCGCGCCCCGGTGTCTCCGGCGCCCGCTCACAGGAACGCCTCGTCGAAATTGTCGGCGCCCGCCATCTGCGGCAGCGCTGCACGGTAAGCCCCGAGGTCGAGTTCGCGCGCCTCCTCCAGCCCCAGCGCGACATGCGTCGCGATCAGCGCGGCACCGCCCTGCGCAAGATGCCGGCGCACCAACTCGGCGAACACCGCGACCGATTGCGCATCGAGCGACACCGTCGGCTCATCCAGCATCCACAGCGGACGCCCGCTGACCAGCAGGCGCGCAAGGCCCAGCCGCCGCTTCTGCCCTGCCGAGAGGTGCTGCGCCTGCCGCGTGGACAATGCACGAAGATTCATCCGCTCAAGCGCCGAGTCGACACTGTCGTCCGGCGCAGCGCCATGGATACGCGCCCAGAATTGCAGGTTCTCGACCACGGTGAGGGTGGGCTTCACCCCGTCGGCATGCGCCGCATAAACAAGCGATTCCTCGGGCATCGTGACGTCGCCCGACAGCGCCGGCTGCAACCCCGCCAGCGTGCGCAGCAGCGTCGTCTTGCCGCAGCCATTGGGTCCGCGCAGCACCAGCACCGCGCCCGCCTCCAGCCCAAAGCTCACCCCGTCCAGAAGCGGCACCCCGCCGCGCGCGCAGGCCAGATCCCGCACCTGCATGCGCAGCGGCGCCCGCGTCATGTCCCCTGCCGGCCCTTGCGCCCGCCGCGCCGCCGGCTCACCTGCCCGGCGCGGGCGGGCAGTTCGGCCATTACCGCGCGGCGCTCGGCGCTGCTCATGGCGGCCCAGCCGGCGATCTCGTCAATGCTGCGATAACAGCCGGTGCACAGCCGCGATTCAGGATGCACGACGCAGACCTGTATGCAGGGGCTGTCGGGTTCGTCGCGCCGCCAGACATCGTCAGCCATCGGCATCACCCTCGCGCCCCAGACGCGCGAGACGGTCCAGCGCACCCTGCAGGATCAGCCCGGCCGCCACATGGTCGATCACCTCTGCCCGGCGTCGGCGCGAGGTGTCGCCCTCCAGCAGGGCGCGTTCCGCGGCGACGGTCGAGAGGCGTTCGTCCCAAAGCAGGATGGGCAGGTGCAGCTGCCGCGCCAGGTTGCGGGCGAAGGCCCGGCTGGACTGACAGCGCGGCCCCTCCGTTCCATCCATGTTGCGCGGCAGTCCGATCACCAGCCCGACCGCCGCGCGCGCCTCGGTCAGCTGTGCAAGCCGTTGCGCGTCCTGCATGAACTTGCCGCGCCGCACTGTCTCCAGCGGTGACGCGATCGCCCGGCGTGTATCCGACGCTGCCACACCGATCGTGCGTGTCCCCGGGTCGAGCCCGAGCAGCGCCCCCTGCCCCGGCACGAGCGCATGATACGCAACCACATCATCGAGCACAGGCGCATCGGTCGCGGGCGTGACGGGGTCACCGGAGGGGGGCACCGGCGCCGCGCTCACGGGAACACCCCGGCGCGCATCGCCGCGCGGCGCACCGTCTCCAGATCGTCGGGGCGCTCGGCAAAGGCTTCCTGCGCCGCCTCCCAGACCGCACGGGCATTGCCGCTGTCGCCGATCTCGCCATAGGCGGTGACGAGGCGTGCCCAGTCGCGCGCGGGGCCGCCCTCGCTCTGCAGGCGCTCGGCCAGCCGCTCGACCATGGAGCGCGCCATCTCGATGCGCTGGGCGGGGCTGAGATCCTCGGCCGCGGCGACGTCGGCCGCGCTCGGGCCGCGCAGCGGTTGCGCCCCTTCCGGCGGCAGATCATAGCGCACTCCGGCGGCGCGGGCCATGTCCGGCAGCTGCGCGCGCAGCGGCCCGACCCAGGGCGCGTCGGGCTGGCTCTGTTCCAGCAGGGCGCGCCACAGCCGGAAGGCGCGATCCGGACGCCCGATCTGCGCATACATCATCCCGGTGTAATAGCGCGCCATCCCGTTCGCGGGGTCGCGGCGCAGCGCCGCCTCCAGCGCCTCTTCGGCCTCGGGCGAGACATAGCCCCCCGCCGCAGTGATCATCAGATCCGCGAGCGCGGCATAGTCATCGGCGCTGGCGCCCTCGCCGCGCAGTTCGATCGCCCGTTCCAGCGCCCGGTAGGCGGCCGCGAAATTGCCCAGCGCCGCCTCGTTGCGCGCCAGGAGGCGATGGCCTTCCTCGTCATCGGGGCGGGTTTGCAACGCGTCACGCAGTTGCCCGACCAGCGCGGCAT
>CAZMBT010000320.1:0-2781 GCA_964564395.1 uncultured Alkalilacustris sp. | reverse complement strand
TGATCCAGGCCGGGGTGATCAGCACCGGCTCGGGATGCACGGTGTCGGTGGTCGGACTGTACTGGATCAGTTCCATGAGATGATTGCGCGCGACGACCTTGCCGGGCGCCGTCGCAAGCCCCTCGCCGAGCTTGAACTGCGGCGGCGATTCGGTAGCCTCGCCCGCCGGCGCCGACAGATCCTCCAGCATGTGCAGCGCACCCTTGACGAAATTCATGCCCGCGGTCTCGCGCGTTTTCGCCAGAACCTCGGGGTTGAGCGCCGGGTTGTTCGACGGCGAGAACACGTCGAGCATCTGGCGTGTCGCGAAGTTCACGATTTTCTCGTTTTCGGGCGAAACGCCGCGCACGCCGGTCGTGGCCGCGTCCCACCACCCTTCCCAAGTCAGGAAGGCGTCGCGCATCAGCGAAAAGGGCGGAGCCTGCCACCCTTCGGCACGAAACCGGCGGTCATCCGCCCGAGGCGCGCTGTCGCCGTTTTCCCCGTCGCCGCCGGTGGACACCCGCAACGCGCGCTGCGCGAATTCGCCGGCATCATGCGCGGCCCGTTCCCACAGCGCCGTCTGGGTTCCCGGCGCCGCGACCATATGGATCGCCCAGTCCGCCCAGGCCGTCATCAGGGCGGACGGCGCGATCCCCTGAGTCGCCTCCGCGATCATGGCGCGGGTCGTCCGATCAACCGATTCCGCGTATCTTCCGGTCGTGTCTGGCTTGGCGTTAGGGGACGGCATGGGGACTCCTGACTGCGACTTCGCGGTGCATTACCACATGATGGCGACACCTTTGCAACCGCAGCATCACTTTCCCGCCGATGGCGCCGGACGCCCGGGCCCGCGCTCGATGCGTCGCCATGGCATCATCGCTCTTGCACTTCGCAGCCGAATTGATCAGCATCCGCCCGCGAAATAAGCAAACGGTCGATCCCGTGTTCGACGCATCGCATCCGGCCGGCGTTGGAATCGCCAACATCCGGAAACGGCGCTAGGGATCGAGCCGTGAGCACCGACAGGAGGGAATGATCATGCTGAAGAGACTCGCGACCGCGGTAACCGCCGGCCTGCTGATAGGCAGCACGGCCGCCGCACAGACCGACATCAACTTCACCCTGGACTGGCGTTTCGAGGGGCCGGCATCGCCGTATTTCCTCGCGCTCGACAACGGCCATTTCGAGGCTGAAGGGCTGAATGTCGAGATCTCCCCGGGCGAAGGCTCGCTCGACGCGATACCGAAGGTCGCGACCGGGGCCTACCCCATGGGCTTTGCCGACATGGCAAGCCTGATCAAGTTCCTCGATGCGAATGAAGGCGCGCCGGTCACGGCCGTCATGATGCTGTATGACAAGCCCGCCTTCGCCGTGATCGGCCGCCGCAGCCTGGGCGTCGAAGTCCCAGCCGACCTGGAAGGCCGCCGGCTCGGGGCGCCGCCGCCCGATGGGGCCTGGGCGCAGTTTCCGGCCTTCGCTTCGGCCAACGGGCTGGACATGGATGCGATCACTGTCGAGGATGTCGGCTTCCCGACCCGCGCACCCATGCTCGCGCAGGGCAATGTCGATGCGATCACCGGCTTTTCCTTCACCTCCTTTCTGAACGTGCGCCGCCTGGGTGTGGATGAGGATGACATCTCGGTCATCCTGATGGCCGATCACGGGCTGGAGCTGTATGGCAACGCGCTGATCGTGAACACGGACTTCGCCGGGGAGAACCCGGAGGTGGTGACCGGATTCCTGCGCGCCGTGGTCGCCGGGCTCAAGGATACGGTGGCCGATCCCGAATCCGGGGTTGCGGCGCTGGCCCAACGCAACCCGGCACTTGACGAGGATCTGGAACTGGAGCGTCTGGAGCTGGCACTTCGCGACAATATCATGACCGACTGGGTGCGCGAGCATGGCGTCGGCGGCATCGATGAGGATCGTTTCGCCCGCGCACTCGATCAGATCGCCGAAACCTACGAGTTCCAGCGCGACCCGGATCCGGCGCTCTACTTCACGGATGCCTATCTGCCCGATGCGGCGGAACGGATGATCGACTGATCGCCCGGCCCGCCCCGGCAGGGGGCGGGTCTTTCCCGTCATCCGACCTTGCGACCGAGGCCATAGCGCGCGCGTGGCGTCGGTCGCGTGTACGCTGCAGACATGCGGACCCCGAATGAACAATCTGATCGATATCAAGGGCGTGACCCACGCCTACCCGACCGAGGACGGCCCGTTTCCCGTGCTCGAAAACCTTACGCTGGCGGTGCCGGAGAACACCTTCTGCGCTGTCGTCGGCCCGTCCGGCTGCGGCAAGTCCACCCTGACACGGCTGATCGCGGGGCTGATGATCCCCGATGAGGGTGAGGTCTGGCTGCATGGCGAGCGCGTGAAGTCACCGCGAAAGACCGTCGGCATGGCGTTCCAGAACCCCGTCCTCCTGGAGTGGCGCACGATTCTCGACAACGTCATCCTGCCGCTGGAGATCGTGGCGCCGAACATGCCGCGCCGTGACCGCGAGGCCCGCGCGCATGCCCTGCTCGAGCTGGTCGGGCTGAAAGGCTTTGCAGACAAGCGTCCCTCCGAGCTGTCGGGCGGCATGCGCCAGAGGGCGTCGCTGTGCCGGTCGATCGTGCACAAGCCCGATGTGCTGATCCTCGATGAACCCTTCGGCGCGCTCGACGCCTTCACGCGCGAGGATCTCTGGCAGACCATGCACGAATTGCGCGCGGAGGAACCCTTTACCTCGGTGCTCATCACGCATGATCTGCGCGAAAGCGTGTATCTGGCCGATCAGGTCGTCGTGCTGTCCGG
>CAZMBT010000319.1:0-2792 GCA_964564395.1 uncultured Alkalilacustris sp. | reverse complement strand
CATCCATGACCATGCCGTCCTCGCGCAGCATCAGACCATAGCGCACGCGCCCCGGCTTCAGCGTCGAGAAGGTGTTGCAATAGACGAAGTCCAGAAACGCTGCGGCATCCGGCCCCTGAATGTCGATCTTGCCCAGCGTCGAGACATCGCTGATCCCGACGGCGTTGCGCACCATGCGCACTTCGCGGTCGCAGCTCTCGCGCCAGCTGCGTTCACCCGGATGCGGGAAATAGGAGGGGCGGTACCACAGCCCCGCCTCGATCATGGGCGCGTTGCGCGCGCGGCTCGGCTTGTCGGAGGTGGTGAAGCGTTCGGGCGCGAAGCCACGCCCGCGCGCGCCGGCGCCCATCGCGGCGATCGAGACCGGCACATAAGGCGGGCGGAATGTCGTCGTGCCGGTCTGCGCGATGCCCCGCCCGGTGCTGTCGGCCAGCACCGCCAGCGCCGCGACATTTGAGTTCTTGCCCTGATCCGGTGCCATGCCCTGCGTCGTGTAGCGTTTCATGTGCTCGACGGAGCGGAAATTCTCCTGCGCGGCGAGCTGCACGTCCTTGACCGTGACGTCATTGGCGAAATCGAGCCAGGCGCGTCGGCGGCCGGGCACCTGCCAGACTGCGGTGATCTCGGTGGCGCCATCTTCGGCGGCGGGCAGATCGGGCGCCGGCGCCTTCTTCCGGCCCAGCGCCTCCAGCCCCGCCTGCGCCGCCCGCACCCCGTCCGACAGGCATCGCGCGGTAGACAGCACACCGGCCGCCGCTCCGGCAGGGTGCAGCCCCGGCACAGCATCGTCGGGCGGCACGAAGGCGGCAATGTCATCGCGCCAGACCGGCCGCGCATTCATGTGACATGTCAGATGCAGCGTCGGGTTCCAACCGCCCGACACGGCCAGGCAATCGGCCGCGATCTCGTGCTGACCGCCCTCGTTGCGGATGATCACGGTCTTCAGCGCATGGCGCCCCGTGGTGCCCACAACCTCGGCACCGCGGTAGACAGTGTAGTCGCCCAGTACCGAAGCATCCGGGCGCGGATCTACGACGGCCACGACCGGAACGCCCGCGGCGATCAGATCATCAGCAGTACGACGCGCATCGTCGTTATTGGCGAACAGCACGACCCGACGCCCCGGCGCGACGCCCCAGCGATTGACATAGGCGCGCACGGCCCCGGCCATCATCACCCCCGGCCGGTCATTGTCAGCGAAGGCGATGGGCCGCTCCAGCGCACCGGCGGCCAGGATCGCCTGCCCCGCGGCGATGCGCCAGAAACACTCGCGCGGGCAATGTTCATCCGGATCTGCAAGGTGCAGCCCGACCCGCTCCAGCGCGCCATATGTACCCTGATCGTAAGCCCCGGTGACCGTCATGCGCGGCATGACCCGCACGTTCGGCATCGCCGCCAGCTCGGCGAGAACCTCCGTGACCCAGACATGGCCGGGCTTGCCGTCGATCTCGTGCGATTCGGCAAGCAGACGGCCGCCCGGGCGGCTGTCCTCATCCGCGAGAATGACATCGGCCCCAGCGCGCGCCGCCGTCAGCGCCGCCATCAGCCCTGTCGGCCCCGCGCCGATGACCAGCAGATCGCAAAACGCGAAGGCCTTTTCGTAGCGCCCGGAATCATGCTGCCCGGAAAGCCGTCCCAGCCCGGCCGCGCGCCGGATCGCCGGCTCGTACAGACGCTCCCAGAAGCTGCGCGGCCACATGAAGGTCTTGTAGTAGAATCCCGCACTCAGAAACCGCGCGAACCGGTCATTCACTGCCATCAGGTCATACCGCAGTGTCGGCCAGCGGTTCTGGCTGCGCGCCTGCAGCCCTTGATAGACCTCCTGAACGGTCGCGCGAACATTCGGTGTCACGTCATCCGCGGCCAGCACCTCGACCAGGGCGTTGGGCTCTTCGGACCCCGCGGTCATCACGCCGCGCGGGCGATGATACTTGAACGATCGCCCCATCAGCCGGACACCGTTCGCAAGCAGCGCGGAGGCCAGCGTGTCGCCGCCATATCCGTGATAATCCCGCCCGTCGAAGGAAAAGCGCAGCGGGCGGGCGCGATCAATGAGGCCCTTGCCGTCCAGTCTCATGCGCCCACCCCGCCGCCGACGAGCTGCACGGAATGCACCGCATGGGTGATGGTGTCGCGATCGACCAGAAGCCACGCGCCACAGCCCATCTCATGCTGCCAGACATCACGGGTGCGCCCGGCCGGGTTGTCGCGCAGATGCAGATAGTCATCCCAGTCAGCGGGCGCGGCATCGGCGGCCGGGCGATGCAGATACGCCTCCGCCCCCAGATAGGTGAACTCGCGCCGGTCCCGTGCGCCGCAGATCGGACAGGTGATACGCATACTGGCCCCTCAGTGCAGATTGTGCTGGCTGCCCGTGCCTTCTTCGTCGAGCAGATGGCCGGTGGCGAAACGATCAAGGCGGAATCTCTCGGCGACCTCATGCGGACGATCCGTCGCCATCAGATGCGCCAGGCACCAGCCAGAGGCGGGTACCGCCTTGAAGCCGCCATAGCACCACCCGCAATTCAGATAGAGCCCGTCCACAGGCGCATGATCGATGATCGGCGAACCGTCGGGGGTCATGTCCATGATGCCGCCCCATTGGCGCAGCACCCGTGCCTGGCCGATCATCGGCATCAGGGTCATGCCGGCCTCCATCACATGCTCGGTCATCGGCAGATTGCCGCGCTGCGCGTAGGAGGCATAGAAATCGAGATCACCGCCGAAGACCAACCCACCCTTGTCGGACTGGCTGATATAGAAATGCCCCATGCCGTAGCTGACGACATGGT
>CAZMBT010000318.1:0-2798 GCA_964564395.1 uncultured Alkalilacustris sp. | reverse complement strand
GGCTGGCCTCCATGGACGATTTCGCCGAGATGAACGCGGTCTGGGATGACTGGGTGCCCAAGGACGCCCCGCCGGCGCGCGCCTGTGGCGAGGCGCGCCTCGCGACCCCCGACTACCGGGTCGAGATCATCGCCGTCGCCGCGCAGGGCTAGAGTCGACGCCGATCACGTTGGATCGACTTGCCGACTCCGTAGCACGTCGTGTTTGATCGGGGCTGTCGTTACGGGACGCGAGGCATGCGGTCGCCCGAAGAGGGGCGCAGAACGCCCCCGCTTGTGAGGCGGGCGGAGGCGTGGCGCGGCCCGCCGTTGGCGCCGCCGCGTTCAGCCCGCCATGGACCGCAACGCTGCGACAAGCCGGCGGGTCGAGCTGCTCACCTCGGGGGGCAGCTTGCCCTCCTCCATCGCCGGCAGCAGCGATCCGGCCATCTCCTTGCCCAGCTCGACGCCCCACTGATCGAAGCTGTTGAGCCCCAGCACGACCCCCTCGACAAAGACGCGATGCTCATAGAGCGCGAGGATCTGGCCCAGCACATGCGGCGTCAGCTGCGGATAGAGCAGCGTCACCGACGGCCGGTTGCCCGGAAAGCTGCGATGCCGCGACAGCCGTTCCACCGCCTCGGGGTCGAGCCCCTGCCCCTCCAGTCCGGCGCGCACCACATCGGGGGAGCGGCCGCGCATCAGCGCCTCGGACTGCGCGAGGCAGTTGGCCACCAACAGACGGTGGTGATGCGCCAGCGCGGGTTCATGCCCCTCGGCGCCGACCATGAACTCGCAGGGCACCACCTGCGTGCCCTGATGCAGCAGTTGAAAGAAGGCGTGCTGACCGTCGGTGCCCGGCGCCCCCCACACCACCGGCGCGGAGGGACGTTCCAGCGGCTCTCCCGCCATCGTCATGTGCTTGCCGTTCGACTCCATTTCGAGCTGCTGCAGATAGGCCGGAAGCCGCGCCAGCCGCTGCTCGTAAGGCAGCACGGCGCGGGTGGCATGGCCGGCGATCTGGCGATGCCAGATCCCCGTCGCGGCCAGCAGCATCGGCATGTTGGCGTCCGGCGACGCGTCCCTGAAATGCGCGTCCATCGCGGCGCCGCCGGCCAGGAACGCGCGAAAACCGGCCGGGCCGATCGCCAGCATCAGGGCCAGCCCGACCGGCCCCCAGACCGAATAGCGCCCGCCGACCCAATCCTCGAAGCCGAAGACCCGCTCGGGCGCGATGCCGAAATCGCCCGCACGCTGCACCGCCGAGGACACCGCGACGCATTGTGCACCGGGATCGCGCACCTTGCCCGACATCCAGGCGCGCGCGCTGTCGGCATTGGTCATCGTCTCAATGGTGGTGAAGGTCTTGGACACGATCACCAGGAGCGTCGTTTCCGGATCCAGCGGGGCAAGCACGTCGTGAAGATGCGCCCCGTCCACGTTCGACACGAAATGACAGCGCGGCCCGTCATGATAGGGTGCAAGCGCCTGAACGGCCATCGCCGGTCCCAGATCCGACCCGCCGATGCCAATATTGACGACATCGGTGATTCGTCCGCCCTGCCCGGTCAGACTGCCGCTGCGCAGCGCCGAGGCGAAACGCTCCATCCGCGCCAGGGTGGTGCGCAGGCCCGGCGTGACGTCGCTGCCATCCACAAGCACCGGCGTTTCGGGCGCGCGCAGGGCGGTGTGCAGCACGGCGCGGTCCTCCGTCTCGTTGATGCGCAGGCCGCGGAACATCGCGGCGCGGCGCTCGGGAAGGCCGGTGACGCGCATCAGCTCCAGTAAAAGCGCGCGCGCCTCGGCATCGATGCCGGTCTTGGCATAATCGAGCATGAGATCGCCGGCCCGGAGGCTGAACGAACCGGCGCGGTCGGGATCGGCGTCGAACAGCGCGGTTATGGGCCGGTCAGCATGTTGGCGGTAATGATCGTCGAGGCGCGCCCAGATATCCATGCCGTCATTCCGCCCAGTGGATCGTTGCATGATCGAGGACAATCCGCGCCGGCGCCTCCAGCGGGTCAAGGTCCTCGGCGCGCTCCAGCGCGGCCCGTTTTTCCGGTCCGGTGATGAGCATATGCGCATGCATGGCCCCGTTGATCACCGGCGCGGTCAGCGTCACGCGCGGCTCGGCAAAGCCCGGCGCGCGCATCGCCATGATCGGCGGTGCCGAATCCGACAGCGCCGTCTCAAGCCCATCGGCCCCCGGCAGCAGTGAGGCGATGTGCAGATCCGCGCCCATGCCCAGCAGCACGATGCCCAGCGGCAGGCAGGGGCCAAGCCCCTCGGACAGCTGATCGAGGGCCGCTTCGGGCGTGTCGGTGTCGGCATGCATCGGCACCAGCCGCGCGGCAGCCGCCCGGCCCTGAAGCAGCCGCTTGCGCACCAGCCGCGTGTTGGACCGCGCCGCCGTTTCCGGCAGCCAGCGTTCATCCGTCAGCACCACATCCACGCGTGCCCAATCCAGATCCACATCCGCCAGCACATCGAACACCGGCCCCGGCGTGGTACCGCCGGGCACCGCGAATCCCACACGCTCGCGCGTACGCAGCAGCGCACCCAGTTCACTTGCCAGGCGGTCGGCAAGCGACAGCATCATCAACTCGCGATCCGGGTATTGCTTGAGTATCATCCACTTATCTCCCGCCATCGCCGGCCGTCGCGCAACATCAGCGCCAGCGCGTCATCCGGGCCCGCGCTTCCGGCGTCATAGGGTTGCGGCGCGCCGCCTTGCGCCCGCCACGCGGCGATCACCGGATCGGTCCAGGCCCAGGCCGCCTCGACCTCGTCGCCGCGCATGAACAGCGTCTGATTGCCACG
>CAZMBT010000317.1:0-2802 GCA_964564395.1 uncultured Alkalilacustris sp. | reverse complement strand
AGGATCGCGGCCATGTACATCGGGATGCCGACCGCCACCACCTCGGGCGTGACCAGCAGGTAGAACAGCAGGATCACCGGAAAGGCGAGGACGAGATTGGCCACGAAGGTCAGCCCGGTGTCGAAGCGGCCCCCGAAATACCCGGCCGGTACGCCCAGTGTGATGCCCACCATGAAGGCGAAGGCGGTGGCCGCCGGCGCGATCTTGAGCACCTCGCGCGCGCCCATCACCATGCGCGAGAACACATCGCGCGCCAGGCTGTCCCCGCCCAGCAGATAGAATTCGTATCGACCGTCGGGCGAGGGCAGGGCCGAGCCGGGCGGGGCGTTACGCAGCCCGCTGACCTGCGCCAACGGGTAATGCGTGATGATGAGATCGGCGAACAGCGCGGTGAACAGCCAGAACATGACGATGGCGAAACCGGTCATCGCGATGTTGCTGTCGAACAGCTTGCCGTATAGCCCGAGGCTGCGCTTGAACCAGATGGACAGCGCGAAGGTGACGGCCAGCGCGATCCAGACCGGCAGGAACTGCCAGATCGCGCGTCCGGTGATCTGCCCCCAGGTCAGCTGATCGATCTGCGGGTCGGCGGTCAGCGCCGGCATCACCAGCCCGCCGATGATCAGATAGGCCCCGATGGCCAGCGCCCCGAACCACGCGCCGATGCGGATCTGCTGCCCGCGCGATCCCGCCGGGCCGCCGGACCAGATCGCCACCACGATCAGCAGCGCAAGAAGGATGACAAGATATGACATCGGCATGCTCAGCTCCTGCCTTTCACGTGATGCGGATCCGCGGGTTCAGATAGACATAGCCGATATCCGAGATCAGCTGCGTGGCCAGCACCACGACGACGGCAACCACCGAGCACGCCATCAACAGCTCGATATCGTTGTTGCCGGCCGCCTCGACCAGCGTCCAGCCGAAGCCCGGATAGCTGAACAGCACCTCGACGATGACGACGCCGTTCAGCAGCCAGGGAAACTGCAGCATGATGACGGTGAAAGGCGCGATCAGCGCGTTGCGCAGCGCGTGCCGCAGCACGATGTTGGTAAAGCTCACCCCCTTGAGGCGTGCGGTGCGGATGTATTGCTGGGTCATCACCTCGGTCATCGAGGCGCGCGTCATGCGCGCGATGTAGCCCATACCGTAAAGCGCGATGGTGATCACCGGCAGCGTGAAGTTCCAGAAGGTGATCTGATCGATGGCGCTGCGCGCATTGCCCATGAACAGCGTGGGCGCGTCGAGTAGCCCCCAGGAGCTGAGCAGCGGCGACAGCCCCACCGTGGAGGAGGCGAACAGCGCGATGAAGATCACCCCCGAGACATATTCCGGCGTCGCGGTCGAGGCGATGGAGACCGTGGACAGTGTGCGATCGGTGCGCGAGCCCTCGCGCATCCCGGCCAGCACGCCGACGATCAGCGCCGAGGGGATCATGACGATGACGACCCACAGCATGAGCATCCCCGTCGCGCCGAGCCGCGTCGCGATCACTTCGCCGACCTCGGCGCGAAAGCGTGTCGACTCGCCCCAGTAACCCTGGATCACACCGCAATAGGTCGTGGCGTCGGCCGGGTCGGAGACACGGTCGATGCAGCGGCCGCGCATCGTCCCGTCCGCTTCCTCGCGCGTCCAGCCGGGCAGCACACCGAGCCACTCGCCGTAGCGTATGAAGAGCGGCTGATCGTAGCCGTTGCGCACGAGCCAGCTCTGGACCTCGGCGTCCGACATGCGCGCCGATCCCTGGGTCTTGGCCAGCGTTTCGAGGCGCGGTTGCATGTTGGTCAGCGTGAAGACGACGAGCGTCAGGCAAAGCGCCGTGAGGATCATCGTGCCGACGCGTTTGAGCAGGAATTTCAGCATGATTCATCCCTTGCCGGGCGCGACCCGCCGCGCCGGCGCGGGGCGATCCCCCCGCAAGGTCGTGAAGGCCGCGACGGGCGGCAGATTGCACCCGTCGCGGTCGCCCGGATCAGCTTTCGACCCAGTATTTGTAGAGATGCAGCTCGAAGGTCGGGTGGATCTCCGCATTGTGGACATGCGGCCGGTAATGGCGGTAGATCGAACGCCAGTAGGGCTGGATCAGAACACCCTCGTCCTGCATGATCTGCTGCAGATCGCGCATCACCTCGCGGCGTTCATCCGCATCCGCGATTCCCATCGCCTGATCGAGCAGGGTGTCGAACTCGGCGTTGGAGAAGGCGGTCTCGTTCCAGGCGCCGCCGGTGCGATAGGCGAGTGCCAGAACCTGCACGCCCAGCGGCCGCATGTTCCATTCGGTCGCTGAGAACGGGTAGCCCGTCCAGTCGTTCCAGAACGTCGCGCCCGGCAGGATCGTGCGATCGATGCTGATCCCCGCGTCGCGGATCTGCGCGGCGACCGCATCACAGGTGGCGGCTTGCCAGGAGTCGTCGACCGAGATCAGCTCGAAGGTGTGGTCGTTCAGCCCGGCATCCGAGATCGCGGCAGCCGCGGCCTCACGATCCACCTGCAGCGCCGGCAGTTCGGCGTATTCCGGGTGGATCGGCGCGACATGGTGGTTCTCGGCCTCCGCGCCGCGGTCGTTGTAGCCCAGCTCCAGCACGACGGCGTTGTCGACCGCCATCTGCAGCGCGCGCCGCACCTCGACATTGTCGTAGGGCGGGTTGTCCTGGTTGAAGCGCACCGCGATCGTCGCGGCGGTCACGACCTCCGACTCGACCATGCCGATGGCATTGAAGATGTCGATGAAATCACCGGTGGTCTGATAGGTCATGTCGATCTCGCCACCCTCGGCGGCGGCGATCCAGGCCGACGGGTCGG
>CAZMBT010000316.1:0-2826 GCA_964564395.1 uncultured Alkalilacustris sp. | reverse complement strand
TAGCCGAAGCTGTAGAGATGCACGAGCGCCGACACCGTGGTCACCACCACCAGCATCACCGCCGTCAGGCGATCGAGCCGGATCGCCCAGTCCGCCGCCAGCGCGCCGCTGTCGATCCAGCGCAGGATCTGGATCTGCTGCGTCTCGCCGTCGAAGGTCAGGAAGATCACCCAGGACAGCAGCGCCGACAGGAACAGCAGTGCCGTCGCCGTCACCTGCGCCTGGCGCTCGCCGATCAGGCGCCAGCCGAAGCCGCAGATCAGCGCACCGATAAGCGGAGCGAAGAGAAGGAGCGTCGCCATGCCGTCAGCCTTTCATCACGTTGACGTCTTCGACATCGATACTGCCGCGGGTACGGAAGAAACACACGATGATCGCCAGCCCGATGGCAGCCTCGGCTGCCGCCACGGTCAGCACGAACATCGTGAAGACCTGCCCGACCAGATCGCCCAGAAAGCTTGAGAAGGCGACGAGATTGATATTCACCGACAGCAGCATCAACTCGATCGACATCAGGATGACGATCACGTTCTTGCGGTTCAGGAACAGGCCGAAAATGCCGATAACGAACAGCGCCGACGCCACCGTCAGGTAATGCTCCAGTCCTACCATGCGTCCCTCCGGGTCAATCGCCCATCCGTTACCGTGCCGCGTGCATCGTCAGCGCGCCCGCGCCGCCCGCGATCGCTTTCACAGCCCCTGACCGGGCTTCACATCCTTGAGTTCCATCGCCTTCCCCGGGTCGCGATACATCTGCGCGGTGACATTCTGGCGCTTGATGTCGCCGCGGTGACGCAGCGTCAGAACGATCGCCCCGATCATCGCGACCAGCAGGATCAGCCCTGCCAGCTGAAACAGGTAGATGTAGTCGTCATAGATGATCTGCCCGAGCGCGAGGGTGTTGTGAACCTCGTCATGGTCGGGGGTGACCGCCTGGCGCAGCCCCATCGCGCCATCGGCCGCCTGCCATGCGCCGAACAGAAGCCCCAGCTGCATCAGCAGCACCACGCCGATCAGTGCCGCCAGCGGCACATAGCGCGCCATCTCGGCCTTCAGCCGCGCGAAATCGACATCCAGCATCATCACGACGAACAGGAAAAGCACCGCCACCGCGCCGACATAGACGATGATCAGCAGCATCGCCACGAATTCGGCGCCCAAGAGCACGAACATGCCCGCGGCCGACAGGAACGCGAGGATCAGCCAGAGGACCGAATGCACCGGGTTGCGCGCCACGACCACCAGAAAGCCCGCCGCGAGAATGGTTATGGCAAAGGCATAGAACGCGAAATCCGCGACACCCATCTCGTTTCCTTCCTCGGGCCGGGGCCGGCCCGTCTGCCCCTGTCCTGCGCGCGCCTTTGGCGCGTCGCCCTGCGCCTACCTGTAGGGCGCGTCGAGTTCA
Source organism: uncultured Alkalilacustris sp. (assembly GCA_964564395.1). Lineage (GTDB taxonomy): Bacteria > Pseudomonadota > Alphaproteobacteria > Rhodobacterales > Rhodobacteraceae > Alkalilacustris. The sequence goes on along the minus strand of CAZMBT010000316.1, from coordinate 1,421 downwards.
ATATTGCGCGCGATCTCGGCTTCCCAGCGTTCGCCGTTCTCGAGCAGCTTTTCCTTGTTGTAGAAAAGTTCCTCGCGGGTTTCGGCGGAGAATTCGAAATTCGGACCCTCGACGATGGCATCCACCGGGCACGCCTCCTGACAGAAGCCGCAATAGATGCACTTGGTCATGTCGATGTCGTAGCGCGTGGTGCGTCGCGACCCGTCGGCGCGCGGTTCGGCGTCGATGGTGATGGCCTGCGCCGGGCAGACCGCCTCGCACAGCTTGCAGGCGATGCAGCGTTCCTCGCCGTTGGGATAGCGGCGCAGGGCGTGCTCGCCACGAAAGCGCGGGCTGAGCGGCCCCTTCTCATGCGGGTAGTTGAGCGTCGCCTTGGGCGCGAAGAAGTAACGCAGCCCCAGGCCGAAGCCCTTGATGAAATCGGCCAGCAGGAAGTAGCGGATCGCGCGTCCGGTATCGATACCCATCTCAGCCTCCGATCGTCCAGCGTGCCCAGGCACCGCCGAGCACTTCGAATTTCGCGAGAAACGCCACGATCACCACCCAGGCCAGCGACAGCGGAAGGAACACCTTCCAGCCGATACGCATCAGCTGGTCATAGCGATAGCGCGGCGTGATCGCCTTCACCATGGCGAACAGGAAGAAGAAGAACGCCATCTTCGCAACCATCCAGAAGGCGCCATCGGGCAGCCCCGGAATCGGCGACAGCCAGCCGCCGAAGAACAGAAGCGACATCAGCGCGCACATCAGGAAGATGGCGATATACTCGCCGGCCATGAACAGCAGATAGGGCGTGGAGGAATATTCCACCTGATAGCCGGCGACCAGCTCGGATTCCGCCTCGGGCAGGTCGAAGGGCGGGCGATTCGTCTCGGCCAGCGCCGAGATGAAGAACAGCGCCACCATCGGCAGATGCGGCAGCCAGTACCAGGAAAACAGCCCGTAGTCGCCGTCCTGCGCCGCGACGATCTGACCGAAATTGAGCGAGCCCGTGGAGATGATGACCCCGATGATGATCAGCCCCAGCGACACCTCGTACGAGACCATCTGCGCCGCCGAGCGCAGCGAGCCCAGAAACGGGTATTTGGAGTTCGAAGCCCACCCGCCCATGATCACGCCGTAAACCTCGAGCGAGGTCACCGCAAAGATGAACAGCACCGCCACATTGATGTCGGCCAGCACCCATCCCTCATTGAACGGGATCACCGACCAGGCCAGCACCGCCAGAACGAAGGACGTCATCGGCGCCAGGAAGAAGACCGGGCGATCCGCCCCGGCGGGCACCACCACCTCCTTGACGACGTATTTCAGCGCGTCCGCAACCGATTGCAGCAGCCCGAACGCCCCGACGACGTTGGGGCCGCGGCGCATCTGCACCGCCGCCCAGACCTTGCGGTCGCCATAGACAAGAAACAGCAGCG
>CAZMBT010000315.1:0-2826 GCA_964564395.1 uncultured Alkalilacustris sp. | reverse complement strand
TCGGACAGCAACATCCGCATCAGCCTGACCGAGGAGCTGCGCATGCTCGAGCATTCCCAGCGCCTGCGTGACGGCAGCCGCGCGGCCATGGCGCAGCCGGACCGTTCGACCGGGCGCGTGCTGCTCGAGGCGGCGGCCGCAGGGGGCGCGCAGGCCGCCGGCCGCGCATCGGGGCGCATCGAGGCCGGCCTGTGGGCCGATCTCATCGCACTGGACGGCGGCGATGTCGATCTGCTCGGCAAGTCGGGCGACACGCTGCTCGACGCCTGGATCTTCGCCGCCCGCGATCGGCCGGTTCAGGCCACCTGGTCCGCCGGGCGTCAGCTGGTGGCGGACGGCCAGCATATCGCCCGCGACGGCATTACCCGGCGCTATGTCGAGACATTGGACAGGATCCGGGATGCGGTCTGAGTCGAGCAGAACATCGACCAGCTGGCAGGCTATCCGCGACACCGTGCTGCAGCGGATACGTCGGCATGACTGGCCTCAGGGCAGCCTCATCCCCAACGAGGCGGAACTTGCGGAGGAATTCGGCTGCGCACGCAGCACCGTCAACCGGGCGCTGCGCGAACTGGCCGCGACGGGCATTCTGGAGCGCCGCCGCAAGGCCGGAACACGGGTTGCCGCGACTCCGGCCCGTCGCGCCACCTTCGAGATCCCGATCATCGAGAAGGAGGTTGAATCCCGAGGCAGTCGCTACGGTTATGTGCTCATCACGCGGGACATTCGGCCCGCTCCACCTCACATCCGCGCGCAGATGGGGTTGCCCCATGCGACAGACCTCTTGCATCTTCAGTCGCTCCATCTGGCGGACGGGGCGCCCTATATCCACGAGGACAGGTGGGTCGATCCGCAGGCCGCGCCGGGCATCCTGGAGGTGGATCTCGGGGCGATCAGCGCCAACAAGTGGCTTGTTCAGAACATCGCCTACACGGACGGCAGCCTCACTCTATCGGCCGAACGGGCGAGCGACGCGGTCGCCAGATGTCTGCAATGTGCCCCGGATGATCCGGTGTTCACGATGCACCGCCACACCTGGACGAACGAAAAGACGATCACCATCGTGACGCAAACCTACCGGCCGCATCACCGGATGCGGATCGACCTGTAAGCGGGGGGTTGCCCCGCCGGTGCAACTCCAACGAAAAAGCGGTCAGCGCATGGCGCGCCAACCGCTTGAGATCTCTGGTGGAGCCGAGGGGAATCGAACCCCTGACCTCGTCATTGCGAACGACGCGCTCTCCCGACTGAGCTACGGCCCCGGCGCCTGCGCTTCTGACGAAGCTGTGCGGGCTTGTCAAGCGGATGTTCCGGCGCGGCAGCCCCGGCGGCGCCGTGCAGGCGCGGCCGCTGTCACGGCCACGCCTTCGGTTTCAGAAGAACGCCTGCAATCCGGTCTGGGCACGGCCGAGGATGAGCGCATGCACATCATGCGTGCCCTCATAGGTATTCACGGTTTCCAGATTCACCATGTGGCGAATGACCTGATATTCCTCGGAAATCCCGTTGCCCCCATGCATGTCGCGCGCCATGCGGGCGATATCCAGCGCCTTGCCGCAATTGTTGCGCTTGACGAGGCTGATCATCTCGGGCGCGGCGTTGGCGTCGTCCAGCAGCCGCCCGACCTGCAGCGCGCCCTGCAGGCCGAGCGCGATCTCCGTCTGCATGTCGGCGAGCTTCTTCTGGAAGAGCTGCGTCTGCGCCAGCGGCTTGCCGAACTGGGTGCGGTCCAGCCCGTATTGCCGCGCGGCGTGCCAGCAGAACTCGGCCGCGCCCAGCGCGCCCCAGGAGATGCCGTAGCGCGCGCGATTCAGGCAGCCGAACGGCCCCTTCAGGCCCTGCACGCCGGGCAGCAATGCCTCTTCGCCGACCTCGACGCCATCCATCACGATCTCGCCGGTGATGCTGGCGCGCAGCGACAGCTTGCCGCCGATCTTCGGCGCGCTGAGGCCCTTGGCCCCCTTTTCGAGGACGAAGCCGCGGATCTTGCCGTCATGTGCGTCCGATTTCGCCCAGACCACGAACACATCTGCGATGGGTGAATTGGAAATCCAGGTCTTCGATCCGGTAAGCTTGTAGCCGTTCGCGGTCTTTTCGGCGCGTGTCTTCATGCCCGCGGGATCGGAGCCGGCATCCGGCTCGGTCAGGCCGAAGCAGCCGATCAGCTGCCCGGAGGCAAGGCCGGGCAGGTACTTCTTGCGTTGTTCCTCGGTGCCATAGGCATAGATCGGATACATCACCAGCGAGGATTGCACGGACATCATCGACCGGTATCCGGAATCGACGCGCTCGACCTCGCGGGCGACGAGGCCGTAGGCGACATAGGAACTGCCCAGCCCGCCATACTCTTCGGGGATGGTGACGCCCAGAAGGCCCATCTCGCCCATTTCGCGGAAGATCTCCGGGTCGGTCGATTCCTCGCGATAGGCGTCGATCACACGCGGCTGCAGCTTTTCCTGCGCATAGGCATGCGCTGAATCGCGCATCATGCGCTCATCCTCGGTCAGCTGATCCGACATGCGAAACGGGTCTTGCCAATCGAACTGCCCCAGATCGGGGGCATCCTTGGGCTTGGTCGGCGCTGCGTCTTTCATGACATCGGACTCCTGTGAGGTTATTGACGGCATTGTGCAGCTTTTGTCCCGTGCCGTAAAAGGGCGAATCTGCACGAGGTCATGAGTTGAAGGAATGACATGTTCCCCCGGCGCTATCTGCCGTCGCTGAGCCAGCTCTCCGCCTTCGAGGCGGCCGCGCGGCTCGGCAGTTTCACGCGCGCCGCGCAGGAGCTGGATCTGACCCAGAGCGCGGTGAGCCGGCAGATCGCCG
>CAZMBT010000314.1:0-2858 GCA_964564395.1 uncultured Alkalilacustris sp. | reverse complement strand
CCCCGTAGCCGGCCAGATAGGGCTTGCCGTCGGCGGTCAGGTTGCGTCCGATATAAAGGCCGTAGCTCATGCGGTGATCTTCTCGTCTGCCTTGAGGGGATAGCGGCACGCCACCGCGCCGCCGGTGCGTGCAGGTTCAAGCACGGGCGCGACGCGCGCGCAATCCGCGCGTGCGACCGGGCACCGCGGGTGAAATTCGCAGCCCGAGGGACGGGCATTGAGCGCCGGTGTCTCCCCCTTCAGGATCAGCCGTTCATGCCGGGCGTTCGGGTCCGGCTCGGGATTGGCGGCCATCAGGGCGTGGGTGTAGGGATGCGCCGGCGCGGTCAGGATCGATTCCACCGGCCCGGTCTCGACGATGCGCCCCAGATACATCACTGCGATCCGGTCGGCGATGTGACGCAGGATGTTCAGATTATGGGTGATGATCAGGGTCGCGAGGCCGCGTTCGGCCTTGATGCGGTTCATGAGGTTCAGGATCTCGCCCTGTATCGAAACGTCGAGCCCCGCGGTCGGCTCATCGGCCAGCACCAGCGCCGGATCGAGCGCGAGCGCGCGCGCGACACCCACGCGCCGTGCCTGCCCGCCCGACAGCTGATGCGGATAGCGGCTCAGGAAATCGGCGCCGAGCCCGGCGACGGCAAGCAGCTCGCGCGCCTTTTCCCTGCGATTAGGCACACGGATACCATGGATGACGAAGGGCTCCAGAATCAGCTCGGCCACCGTCTTGCGCGGACTCAGCGACCCGGTCGGGTCCTGAAACATCATCGCCATGCGCCGCCGCACAGCCCTCCAGTCCGGGCGTTCGTGCAGCGCCTGCCCTTCGAAACGGACCTCCCCCCCGGCCAGCGGCACCAACCCGTTGACGGCGCGCGCCAGCGTCGTCTTGCCCGAGCCGGACTCGCCCACCACGGCCAGCGTCTCGCCGGGGCGCACCTCGAGCGACACGCCGGCGACCGCCTGCACACGCCGCTTTTCGGCCGGCGCCATCACCGCCCTGAGGCCGCCGAGCGCCGGAAACTCGACCGAGACATCGTTGAGTGACAGCAGCGGCTCGGTCATGGGCTTACCTTCTCGGCGTGGTGGCAGGCGGACCAGCGCCCCGGCGTGACCGACTTGCGCGGCGGCCGTTCGCGCGCACACAGCTCGGTCGCCAGATCGCAACGGTCGCGGAAGATGCACCCGTCGGGCGGGTCCGTGAGATCCGGCAGGCTGCCAGGGATCGACGGAAGCTGTTCGGCGCGTTGCTTCAACCGCCCGGGATCACATTCGATCAGCTTGCGGGTATAGGGGTGAGCCGGGCGCTCGAAGATGTCGGCCACCGGCCCCTCCTCGACGGCTTCGCCGGCATACATGACCACGACGCGGTCGCACAGCTCGGCGATGACCCCCAGATGATGCGAAATGAACAGGATCGCGCAGCCGATCTCGCGCTGGATCTCCTGCAGCAGCGCGATGATCTGTACCTCCAGCGTGGCGTCGAGCGCCGTGGTCGGTTCATCCGCGATCAGCAGCTTCGGATGCATCAGCGTGGCCATCGCGATCGCCACGCGTTGGCGCATCCCGCCCGACAGCTCGTGCGGGTAGGTCTTGAGCTTGGCCTGCGGATCCGGCAGGCCGACACGCGCCAGCATCTGCGCCGAGCGGCGGTCCTTCTCGGTGTTCGAGATCCCCTCGCGATACTGGATGTCGCGCATCTGCCGGCCGATGCTGAGCACCGGATTCAGCGATGTCATCGGATCCTGGAACACCACGGACATCTCGCGCCCGCGCATCGCGCGCAGCCTGCGCTGCCCCGCGGCGAGGATATCGTCCCCGTCGAGCAGGATCTGCCCGCCCATGACAACGGCATTCTCGGCCAGAAGGCGCATCAGCGCGTTGATCAGCGTGGACTTGCCACAGCCGGACTCGCCCACCACGCCGACAATCGTGCCGGCCGGCACGTTGAGCGAGACATCGCGCAGCGCCTGCAGCGCACCCTTTTGCGTCGCGAAGCTGACGGACAGGTCCTTGACCGTGAGTGTGTCGGTCATCTGCTCTTCCTCAGTTTGGGGTCGAGCTGATCGCGCAGCGCCTCGCCGAGGAAGGTGAAGCCCAGCGTCACGAGGATCAGCGGCAAGCCGCCGGAGATGATCAGCCACGGCGTCTGGCGGATGTGGTCGAACCCGTCCTTGAGCGTGGTGCCCCAGCTCGGCGTGCCCGGCGGAACGCCGACGCCCAGAAAGCTCATCCCCGCCTCGATGGTGATCACCACCGGCAGGTTCATCGCCGCCAGGATGAAGAACGGCCCCAGCACATTCGGAAGGATGTGATGAAACACGATCCGGCCGAAGGACGCCCCCATGGCACGTTCGGCAAGGATGAACTCGGAATGCTTCAGCGACAGGGTCTGCGTGCGCACCACGCGCCCGTATTCGGCAAAAGAGGTCAGGACCACCACCACGATCACCGTTGTCAATCCGCGCGGCATCAGCGCCGCCAGCGCCAGCGCGAGGATGATCGTGGGATAGGCGCGCAGCGTGTCGAAAAAGAACAGCAGCGAGTTGTCCAGCCAGCGCGGCCCGAAGCCGGCAATCATGCCCAGGACCAGCCCGATCGCACCGGCGATCAGCACCGCGGTCAGCCCCACTGTCAGCGCGATACGCCCACCCTGCAGGAGTCGCGAAAAGGTGTCGCGACCCAGATTGTCGGTTCCCAGCCAGTACTGCGCCGATGGCGCCGCAAAGCGGTCGGCCATGTGCATCGCGGTATAGTCGTGGGGTGCGACGGCATCGGCGAATACGGCCATTCCGACCAGCGCGGCGATGATGATCAGCGCCATCACCGCAAGCGGGTCGGCCAGAAGCCGGCCCAGGAGC
>CAZMBT010000313.1:0-2860 GCA_964564395.1 uncultured Alkalilacustris sp. | reverse complement strand
AACAGCGACGTGCCGATCACCACCTTGGTCGGCATGCCCAGGATATAGATCATCGCCGGCACCATGATGAAGCCTCCGCCGACCCCCATCAGCGCCGCCAGGACCCCCACCACGAGCCCCACCACCAGCGGCGGAATCACGCTGATATAGAGCCCGGAGGTGCGGAACTTCATCTTCATCGGCAGCTTGTGCACCCAAAGATGGCGATGCAGACGCTGCGGCGGGCTGTCCGGCGCGCGCGCCCGACGCAAGGCGCGCACCCCCTCGATGAGCATCAGCACCCCGATCAGCCCGAGAAACAGCACATAGGACAGTTGCACGAACAGATCGATCTGTCCCATCGCGGCGAGCATGTTGAACACCCCGACCCCCAGCGCCGACCCCGTCAGGCCGCCGACCAGAAGCACCGCCCCCATGCGCAGATCGACGGTACGACGGCGCAGATGCGCCAGCACCCCCGACACCGACGAGGCCACCACCTGATTGACCCCCGTCGCCACCGCGATCGGCGGCGGAATGCCGATGAAGAACAGCAGCGGCGTGATCAGAAAGCCGCCGCCGACGCCGAACATGCCGGACAGGACACCGACCACCCCCCCGATCCCCAGCAGGGTGAAGATATTGACCGACAATTCGGCGATGGGCAGGTATATCTGCATCCCGACGCTCATCCCGCGTTTGCTCTTCCGGGATAAGCGCCCGCCGACCTCGGCGCAAGCGCTCGTCAGGCGATGTCGCGTGCCATGATCACGGCGTCGACCGTATCGCCGTCGGGCAGGCGGTAATAGGCGCGGCGCCGGCCGCAGGAGGCAAAGCCCGCACCGGCATAGAGCTTCAGCGCCGCGTCGTTGTCCGCGGCAACCTCCAGAAAGATCCGCGCCGCGCCGCGTCCCCGCGCGCGGTCCAGCAATTCGGCGAGCAGCGCCCGGCCGAGCCCCGCGCCCCGCCGCTCGGGCGCGACGGCGATGGTCAGTATTTCGGCCTCGTCGGCGGCCAGCCGCGCAAGCGCGAACCCCGCCGGCACGGTCACGGCGAGCACTTGCGCATCCGCCAGAAGTTCGGCGAACTCCGCCGCGCGCCAGCTGCGTGTCGTGCTGAAACTGCGCGCGTGCAGCGCCGCCATCGCCGCCGGGTCCATACCGGGCGGCGCCATCCCCGTCATGCCCCGATCACCGGCGGCGGATCGGCCGTGCGAACGGCGTCGGCGGCGCGCAGATACATCGGCGCCGGGCGCGGCTGCGGCAGCGACGCGCGCGCGGCGATCCGGGCGATCGCCACGGCCAGCGGATAGCGTGCCGGGCGCGCCGCCCCGCCGGTGATCCGTGCCAGAATCGCGGCCTCATGCCCGACGACGTCCAGCCCTGTCTGCGCGAACGGCAGCGTCTCGCCCGGCCCGTCGGGCGGCAACGCGACCGTGACGGCCGCATCGTCGGCCGTGCGGCTATCGCGCAGATGGCACTGCCCTCGCCGCGCATCGACCGCCGCCAGAACCGGCGCGCCCTGCCCTTCGGCCAGCGCGTCGAAGCTGCTCACCCCGATGGCCGGGACATTCAGCGCCAGCGCGAGACCGCGCGCCGCCGCGACCGAGATCCGCACCCCGGTAAAGTTGCCCGGCCCGATCCCGACGCCGATGCGCGCCACATCCTGCCAGCGCAGGCCGGCCTCACGCAGCAGATCCCCGATCATCGGCATCAACTGCTCGGCCTGGCCGGTGGGCATGTGCTGCACGGCCTCTGCCACGACATGGTCCCCGCGCAGCAAAGCGGCCGCGCAATGCGCGGCCGATGTGTCGAATCCCAGGATGAGCGACTCAGACCCCAACGGGGCGGACCTCCACGACTTCGGGGATGTAATGGCGCAGCAGGTTCTCGATCCCCATCTTCAGCGTCAGGGTCGAGGACGGGCAGCCCGCGCAGGCCCCCTGCATGTGCAGATAGACGATGCCGCGATCGAAGCCGTGAAAGGTGATGTCGCCGCCATCCTGCGCCACCGCCGGGCGCACGCGGGTATCGAGCAGCTCCTTGATCTGCACGACGATCTCGCCGTCGGGGCCGTCATGGTCGGCATGGGCGACGGTCTGCGCGTCCCCGGCATCCTCGTCCATCACCGGCTGACCGGATTGGTAATGCTCCATGATCGCGCCGAGGATGGCGGGCTTGATATGGTCCCATTCGCGATCGTCGGCCTTGGTCACGGTCACGAAATCGGTGCCGAAGAACACCGCCGTCACCCCCTCGACGCCGAAGATCCGCTGCGCCAGCGGCGATTTCGCCGCCGTGTCGGGCGCCGGAAAGTCGGCCGTGCCCGCCCGCAGCACCTGCTGGCCGGGGAGGAATTTCAGCGTCGCCGGGTTGGGTGTGGATTCGGTCTGAATGAACATTGTGTCGCCCTCCGTTGGACAGGCATATGCGACCCGCCCCCCATGAAGTCAAGCGCCCGCCCCGCGGCGCGGCGCCGGTTCAGCCCGGCGCGCGCCCGAGCGCGGCGGCGCCGATATCGGCGCGGTGGAACCCGCCGGGCCAGTCGATGCGCCGCACCATGTCATAGGCGCGCGCATGGGCCTGGCTCAGCGTGTCGCCCCGCGCCGTGACATTGAGCACGCGCCCGCCCGCCGCCACCAGCCGGCCGTCGCGCATCGCGGTGCCTGCGTGAAACACCGCATGCGCGCTGTCATTCGCCAGCGCATCGAGGCCGCGGATCTCGCCGCCCGACTCGACCGGCCCGGGATAGCCCTGCGACGCCATGACCACGGTCAGCGCGTGGTCATCGGCCCAGTTCACCCCGCACTGCGCCAACCGTCCCTCAGCGCAGGCCAGCATCAGATCCAGCGCCTGCGCGCCCAGCCGCATCATCAGCACCT
>CAZMBT010000312.1:0-2877 GCA_964564395.1 uncultured Alkalilacustris sp. | reverse complement strand
AGGGGCTGCGTTTTTCCGGCATGTCGCCCGACGGGCGCCTGCCCGAGATCGTCGAACACGCCGATCACCCCTGGTTCATCGGCGTGCAGTTTCATCCCGAACTGAAATCCAAACCCTTCGCGCCGCACCCGCTTTTCGCCGATTTCGTGCGCGCGGCGGTCGAGACGTCGCGCCTGGTCTGAACGGCGCCGCCGGATATGCCCGCCATGCGACGCTGTGCGCGGGCGTGTCAGGATGCGGTGATCCGGGCCTGTTTGGGGATCTCGTCGCGCAGACGCTGCAGCAGCGCCGGAAGGTCGCGCGCGCCGGTCTCGGCCTCGCGCACCAGCCAGTCGAAATGTTCCGTGAAGCTGGCGACGCGGCCGCTTTCGCGAAAGGCCAGGAAGTGCCGACCCAGATACAGCACAGCCAGAAGCGGCCCGAACACCGTGATCGGCGCCGAGAACACCCGCCGCGCATCGAACAGATAGACCCGCAGCGACGGGTAGAGCTGTTCGAGCAGGTCCAGCAGCCAGTCCATCTGTTCGCGCCGCACCTCGGCCGGCAGGCCCGCATAGTATCCCTCGCCGCGCGCGAAGGTGACGATCTCATGATACGGCAGCGCGATTTCATAGTCCGAGCGTGAATTGCGCATCCATGCGAGCCGGTCCTGCGAGGCACCGATGGCCTGCTGCGTGGTGCGGATCAGCGCTGCCTCGTATTCCCATTCGAGCATCCGCGGCGTCTTGAGCATGTCCGGCAGCGTGGCGGGGACATGCCGGATCTTGTAGCCCGCCGCCTCCCGGTGCCATTCGAAGATCTGTTCATCGACCATCGCCCGTGGCGCCTGCGTGATCGACAGCGAGGCCGCCATCAGGTCGGCGGCCCGTTCGGGCCGCTCGCTCAGCCCCAGCAGCCAGTCCGCGCTGACCCCCAGCGTCGCGGCGCACTCCCCCACAAGCTGCGCGTTGGGCATGCGCGCACTGTCCGCGGACAGAAGCTGCGAGATGCTGGAGCGATCGACATCGACGGCGCGCGCCAGCGCGCTTTGCGTGAATTGCTGCTCGCGCATTGCCTGCGCCAGACGCTGGCGGAAGATCATGGATCGGTCCCGCTTGTCGCTTATAGTCATCAACGTTTTCTTTCAACACCATTGGTGGCCAAAGGTTGAGTATATCCTGAATAAACATCAAGCGCAAAATCGACTATCACGATGCAATCCCGACAAACGCAGAATGGAGGCTGAATGGAAACGCGACGCCGAACTCTCGTGAAAGCCGTGCTCTGGCAACTCCTCGGACTGACCGTGATGGCATTGGCCGGCTGGGCGCTGACCGGGTCCATCGCGCTGGGCGGCACGCTGGCGCTGGTCAATACCGCGCTCGGCTTTGCAAGCTATATCCTCTATGAACGCGTCTGGGCGCATATCCGCTGGGGCCGGCTGGACGCGGCTGCGATGCCCGCCTCCGGGTGGCGCCGATGATCGGCCAGCACATGGACGGCATGCAGGCGGGCGCACCGCGCCGCGCGCGCGCCACTGTCGAATGGCCGACCCTTGCATTGATGGCTGCGTGCTACGGGCTTTGGGTGCTGGCCACCCTCTGGGCGGCGGCGCTGTGGCTGCCGCTCGGCATTGCGCTGACGGCGGTGGCGATCACGTTGCACTCCTCGCTTCAACATGAGGCGCTGCATGGCCATCCGTTCCGGCAGCCCGGGCTGAATGCCGCGCTCGTGTTTCCGGCGCTGGGGCTGTTTGTGCCCTATCTGCGGTTTCGCGACACCCATCTGGCGCATCACCAGGACGCCAAGCTCACCGATCCGTATGACGACCCGGAATCCAATTATCTTGCGCCGCGGGTCTGGAATCGCATCGCCGCGCCGTTGCAGTGGGTGCTGCGGCTCAATAACACACTGGTCGGACGGCTCATCCTGGGGCCGTTGATCTCGCAGATCGCCTTCATGCGCGACGACTGGGCAGACATGCGCGCCGGCGACCGGTGCGTGGCGCGGGCATGGCTGCTGCATGTGCCGGCGGTCGGGCTGGTGCTGATCTGGCTTCTGGGCGTGTCGGCGATGCCCGTCTGGGCCTATCTGGTCGCGGCCTATTGCGGCATGTCCATCCTGAAGATCCGCACCTTCCTCGAACACCAGGCGCATGAGCGCAGCAGCCACCGCACCGTGATCATCGAGGATCGCGGCCCGCTTGCGCTGCTGTTTCTCAACAACAACCTGCATGTCGTGCATCACATGCATCCGACCGTGCCATGGTACAGGCTGCCCGCGCTCTACACGGCCAACCGGCCGCGCTATCTGACCCGCAATGGTGGCTACCGCTACCGAAGCTACGGCGAAGTCTTCCGCCGCTACCTGCTGCGGACCAAGGATCCGGTCGCGCATCCGCTGTGCGAAGACTAGCATGTGTTGCGCCGGATCGCTTTCAGATCCGCCCGGGGCACTCGCGCCCCGGGCATGCGCCGATCAGATGATGCGCAGAAAGCGCGACTGCCCCTCGGCATTGTCGAAGAAGGGCACGCTTTCGGGGGGGATGCCGCGCTCAAGCATCGCGGCAAGCTCGGCCAGAACAACTTCGGTGATGAAGGGCAGGTCCAGCCTGCGCGCCGCGTCAAGCTCGATCCATTGCAGATTGGCAAGCTCTTCCTGGGCCGCGCCGAAAACGTCCGGATTGCCCATCACCCGCGCGGCATCGGCCAGAAAGAACCGCGCATCGAAGCGGCGCGGCCGCCCCGGCGGCGTGATCGCGCGAAAGAAGTAGGTCAGCCCCTGCGGCGCCGGCACCACCCCCTGCGCCGCGAAATCCTGCCAGTCAGCGGGCGGCGACGGCCACGCGCCGGGAGTGCCCAGCATCAGCCCGGTCTCTTCCCACAGCTCACGGATCGC
>CAZMBT010000311.1:0-2882 GCA_964564395.1 uncultured Alkalilacustris sp. | reverse complement strand
ATGCTGGAGGTGCTGCGCCAGGACTTCATCCGCACCGCGCGCGCCAAGGGCGTGCATGAGCGCGCGGTGATCTGGCGCCACGCCCTGCGCGCCGCGCTGGTCAGCATCATTCCGGTGCTGGGCATCCAGGCGGGCTTCGTGATCTCGGGCGCGGTCTATATCGAGATCGTGTTCCAGTGGCCGGGCATCGGCCGGATGCTGGTCGATGGCATCCTGCAGCGCGACATCCTGCTGGTGCAGGGCGGCGTGGTGTTCGTCGCGGCCTGCTACGTGCTGTTCAACATCCTGGTCGATGTGGCGCAAAGCCTGCTCGATCCCCGCATCAAGACCTGAGGACGGCGGCATGCGCGATTTTCTCAAGCTTCTGTTTCGCAACCGGCTGGCGGGGCTGGGCGCGGTCGTCATCACGCTGATCGTGGCGCTGGCGCTGCTGACGCCGCTGCTGCCGCTGCAACCGCCCAACGAAACCAGCACCCCGGACCGCTTCATCCGCCCGTTCCAGCCCGGCCATCTTCTGGGCACCGACCATCTGGGCCGCGATCTGCTCTCGCGGCTGCTTTGGGGCACGCGGCTGTCGTTGGCGGTGGGCTTCGCGGCGGCGGTGATCGCGGCCACGCTGGGGGCTGCGATCGGCATCATCGCGGGTTATTTCGGCGGCCGGCTCGACAATGTGCTGATGCGCGGCGTCGATATGATGATGGCCTTTCCCTACATCCTGCTGGCGCTGGCCATCGTTGCGGTGCTGGGGCCGGGGCTGATGAACGCGCTGATCGCCGTGGCCGCGGTCAATGTGCCGTTCTTCGCGCGCAACATCCGCGGCATCACGGTCGGGCTGGCGCACAAGGAATTCGTCGACGCGGCACGGCTGTCGGGGTTGGGGCACGGGCGCATCCTGCTGGGCGAGGTGCTGCCGAACGTGATTCCGGTGATCGTGATCGCCATGTCCACGACGGTGGGCTGGATGATCCTGGAGACGGCGGGGCTGTCCTTTCTGGGGCTGGGCTCGCAGCCGCCGGTCGCGGATCTGGGCTCGATGCTGGGCGAGGCACGCTCGGCGATGATCACGGCGCCGCACACCTCCATCGTGCCCGGGGTGATGATCCTGCTCATCGTCATGTCGATCAATCTGCTGGGCGACGGGGTGCGCGACGCGCTCGACCCCAGGCTCAAATCCGGCGCGCTCAACCGGCCGATGCCGGCCACGCTGGTCGATCGCACGCATGTGCCCGCGGCGCAGGGCGAGGCGCTTCTGGACATCCGCAACCTGGAGACGCAGTTTCACGTCGGCGCGCGCGTCTACCGCGCGGTCAACGACGTCTCGATGACGCTGAAGCCGGGCGAATGCCTCGGCATCATCGGCGAGTCGGGGTCGGGCAAGTCGGTGACGGCGCTGTCGGTGATGGGGCTTGTCGCCTCGCCGCCCGGCGTCATCACCGGCGGCGCGGTGCGGTATCGCGGCGACGACATGATCGGCGCGCCCTATGCTCGGCTGCGCAGCCTGCGCGGGGACCGCATCGCCTACATCTTCCAGGACCCGCAGGCCACGCTGCATCCGCTCTACCGCGTCGGCGAACAGCTGGCCGAGGCGATCCGCGCCCATCACGCCGTCAGCAGACGCGCAGCGCACAAGCGCGCGGTAGCGCTGCTCAAGGATGTGCGCATCCCCAACGCCGAAAGCCGTGCACGCGCCTACCCGCACGAGCTGTCAGGCGGCATGCGCCAGCGCGTCGGCATTGCCATGGCACTGGCCAACGACCCCGACATCATCATCGCCGACGAGCCGACGACCGCGCTCGACGTGACGGTGCAGGCGCAGATCCTGGCGCTCCTGGATACGCTGCGCCGCGAGAAGGGACTCGCGATCCTGTTCATCACCCATGACTTCGGCGTCGTCGGGCAGCTCTGCGACCGGGTGGCGGTGATGTATGGCGGCCGCATCGTCGAGGAAGGTCCGACCGGGGACGTGCTGCAAAGCCCCGCCCATCCCTATACGCGGCGCCTGATCGCCTGCGTGCCCGAGCTGGGCGGCGGGCGGCGCATCATGGCGGCGATCCCGGGGCTGCCGCCGGCGGTGGACCGGCTGCCCGAGGGCTGCGCCTTCGCACCACGCTGCGACAAGGCGACCGCCGCCTGCCGCGCCGCGCCGATCGAGCTGCGCGGCACCGCAACCCGCAAGGTGCGCTGCATCCATCCCGAAACCGAAATCGCGCAGGGCACCCCGGCATGAGCGTCGCATTGAAGACCCGGTCGCTGAGCAAGACCTTCGAGATCGGCAAGCGCCTGATCGGACCCCCGCGCGCGCTGGTGCGCGCCGTGCGCCCCGTCACCATGGAGGTCGCCGAGGGCGAGACGCTGGGCATCGTCGGCGAATCCGGCTGCGGCAAATCGACCCTGGCGCGGATGCTGGTGGGGCTGGAACCGCCCAGCGACGGCGAGATCGAGATCGCCGGGCAGGCGCTGGACCGCGCCGACGCGGCCAGCTTCGGCCGGCGGATCCAGTATGTCTTTCAGGACCCGATCAGCAGCCTGAACCCGCGCAAGACGGTGCGCCAGATCATGGAAACCCCGCTGCGCCGGCTGCACGGCATGGACCGAAAGGCCCGCCGCGCGCGCATCGCCGAGATCTTCGAGAGCGTGAATCTGCGCGAGGAGTTCCTGGAGCGTTATCCGCATGAATTCTCGGGCGGACAGGCGCAGCGCATCGGCATTGCACGCGCGCTGGCCGCGCAGGCGCGTATTCTGGTGCTCGATGAGCCGGTCTCGGCGCTGGATGTGTCGGTGCAGGCGCAGGTGCTCAATCTGCTGTCGGATCTGAAATCGGAATTCGGGCTGACCTATCTGTTCATCAGCCATGACCTCGCCGTCATCGAGGCGGTCAGCGA
>CAZMBT010000310.1:0-2886 GCA_964564395.1 uncultured Alkalilacustris sp. | reverse complement strand
GCGCTGATTTCCTCGAACATGCCCAGCGCCATGTCCGAGCCGGGATAGACCGTAAAGCCGATCGCCGAACAGCCCAGCCGCAGCGCGTCATCGACGCTGGCGGTGATGGCCTGATCCTTGCCGGCGGTGGCCGACATCAGGCTGTTGGCGCTGTTGGCCTTCAGGATCGTCGGGATCTGGCCGGCAAAGCTGTCGGCGCCGGCCTCGATCATGCCCAGCGGCGCGGCATAGGCGCTGAGCCCGGCGTCGATGGCAAGGCGGTAGTGGTAATGCGGGTCATAGGCCGCCGGGTTGGGCGCGAAGCTGCGCGCGGGGCCGTGCTCGAACCCCTGATCGACGGGCAGGATGACCATCTTGCCCGTGCCCGCCAGCTTGCCATGCATGAGCATGCGGCACAGATTGGCCTTCACGCCCGGCGTTTCGCCTTCATACCCCGCGAGAATCTTCTGAACGATGCGTGTCGCCTTCATGTCCCTCATCCTGTCGAAATGGCGTTCGCTCCCGCATAAGCGGCGTGCGCAGGCGGCGCAATGGCGGTGGCGCTAACAGCAGATGCGCCGCGGCGCCGGGTCATCCCGACTGCAGCGCAGCGACGCCGGGCAGGGGTTTGCCCTCAAGCCATTCGAGGAAGGCCCCGCCGGCGGTGGAGACATAGGTGAACGCGTCGGCCACCTGCGCGCGATTGAGCGCGGCCACCGTGTCGCCGCCGCCGGCGACGCTGACCAGGGTGCCGGCCGCCGTCAGCTCGGCCGCCTTGCGCGCCGCGGCCACTGTCCCCGCATCGAAAGGCGCAACCTCGAAGGCGCCCAGCGGGCCGTTCCACAGCACGGTCCGGCTGTCGGTCAGGACCGCCTCGATCGCCGCGACGGTCGCGGGGCCGGCATCGAGGATCATCGCATCCGGCGGGCAGCCATCGGCGGCGACGGTCCGGTGCGCGGCGCCCGCTTCCAGCCTGTCGGCGACAACAACGTCCTGCGGCAGCAGGATGGCGCAGCCGGCCTCGGCGGCGGCGGTCAGGATGTCCCGCGCGGTGGCGGACATGTCGCGCTCGGCCAGCGATGTGCCGATCTCGTGCCCTTGCGCATGCAGGAAGGTGTTGGCCATCCCGCCCCCGATCACCAGCGTATCGACCCGTTGTATCAGATTTTGCAGCAATGCCAGCTTGGTGGACACCTTGGCCCCGCCGACCACGGCGGTGACCGGGCGCGCGGGCGTTTCCAGCGCGGCCTCCAGCGCGCGCAGCTCGGCCTCCATCAGCCGCCCGGCGCAGGCCGGCAACAGCCGCGCAATCCCCTCGGTCGAGGCATGCGCGCGGTGCGACGCGGAAAAGGCGTCATTGACATAGATGTCGCCCAGCGCCGCCATCGCGGCGGCAAGCTCGGGGTCGTTCGCTTCCTCGCCGGGTTGAAAGCGCGTGTTCTCCAGAAGCACCACATCGCCCGCGGCCATCGCCGCGACCGCGCGCTTGGCCGGCCCGCCGATGCAGTCCGTCGCGAAGCCGACCTCGCGCCCCAGCAGCTCCGCCAATGTCCCGACGACCTGTTGCAATGACATCGCGGGGTCCGGCGCACCCTTCGGGCGGCCGAAATGCGACAGCAGGACCGGCTTGCCGCCCGCGCGCAGGATATCGTTCAGCGTGGGCAGGATGCGCTCGATCCGCGTCGCGTCCTGCACGGCCCCACCGGTCATCGGCACGTTGAGATCGGCCCGCACCAGTGCGACCTTTCCCGACAGTTCCATATCGTCCAGCGTCTTCCAGCCCATCGCGCGCTCCCTTGCTGTCATCAACCCATTCATCCGATCCGGGCAGATGCGTCAACAGCGCGCAACGCGCGCTCGGCCCTTTCGCCCGCGTGCCCGCCTCGCTAATGTGCCGGCAAACACCGCAAGGAGGCCGCAATGAGCGTGCAGGACGACCCCGAAAACACCCTGATCATTTCGCTGGAGGCCGGGGACGTGACCGTTGCGCTGCTGCCGGATGTGGCGCCGCAGCACGTCGCGCGCATCAAGGAGCTGGCGCGCGAGGGCGCCTATGACAACGTGGTCTTTCACCGTGTCATCGACGGCTTCATGGCGCAGACGGGCGATGTGCAGCACGGCAAGGCCGGCGGCGATCTGCGCCGCGCCGGAACGGGCGGATCCGATCGGCCCGACCTGCCCGCCGAGTTTTCGCGCATCCCGCATGACCGCGGCGCGCTGGGCATGGCGCGCACGCAGAACCCGAACAGCGCGAATGCGCAGTTCTTCATCAACTTTTCCGACAATCATTTCCTCAACGGCCAGTATACGGTATTCGGCCGGGTGACGTCGGGGATGGCGCATGTGGATGCGCTGACGCGCGGCGAACCGCCCGCCAGCCCTGATCGAATGGTGCGTGTGAAGGTGGCTGCAGATGACCAATGACAAGCTGATCGTGGGCGGGCTGTTCGCCCTGGGGTTCGCGGTGCTGGGGGGCTTCTACCTGTCCAGCGTGAACGGCGCCTCGGCGCAGGATTACGATCCGCGCGACACGGGTGGTCCCTATCTGGAGATCGCGGTGGAAGGTGCCGCCTCGGGGGAGGTGGTGATCGATCTGCGCGACGACGTGGCCCCGGCGCATGCCGAGCGGTTGCTGACCCTCGCCGAGGAGGGCGCCTATGACGGGGTGGTGTTCCACCGTGTCATCGACGGATTCATGGCGCAGACGGGCGATGTGCGTTTCGGCCGCCACGGCACCGATCTGGCACAGGCCGGAATGGGCGGGTCCGAACTGCCCGATCTGCAGGCCGAGTTTTCGGATCTGCCCTTCGAGCGCGGCACCGTCGGCATGGCCCGGTCGGCCGATCCGAACTCGGCCAACAGCCAGTTCTTCATCATGTTCGACGCCGCGCCGCATCTGAACGGCGA
>CAZMBT010000309.1:0-2887 GCA_964564395.1 uncultured Alkalilacustris sp. | reverse complement strand
GCTTCAAGCTGCCCGTGTCCGGCGCCGCCTATGATTTCGGCGAGAAGTTCGGCGCAACCCCGCAGGAAGCCGCGCCGCTCCTGCGTGCCGTGGCGCAGGCGGGCTTTACACCCTCGCTGACCTTTCATCCCGGTACGCAATGCCCCGATGCGCACGCCTGGGTCAGCTATATCGACGCGGCCGCCACGATCGCGCGCGAAGCCGGCGTCGCGCTGGCGCGGCTCAATGTCGGCGGGGGGTTTCCCGCGCGCCGCAACCTCGCGGATGTGCCACCGATCGAGGATATCCTTTCTGCGATCGCGCGCGCGGCGCGGGCGGCGTTCGGGGCGGTGATGCCTGCCCTCGTCTGTGAGCCGGGGCGCGCCATGGTGGCGGAAAGCCATGCGCTGGTCGTACATGTGAAGGCGATCCGCACAAGCGGCGCCGTGTTTCTGGATGACGGCATCTATGGCGCCTTGTCCGAGGCGCCGCTGATGGGCACGACCGACCGGATCGCCGCGCTGGCGCCTGACGGCACGCCGCGCTCGGGTCCGGCGCAGGCACGCGTCGTGTTCGGGCCGACATGCGACAGCGTGGACCGCCTGCCCGGTACGCCGCAGCTTCCGGCCGATCTTACCGAGGGCGACGCCCTCGTGTTTCTGGGCATGGGGGCCTATGCGTCGGTGACCGCCACGCGTTTCAACGGGTACGGCGCGTTGCGCCATGCGACGGTGCGAACGCTCGACGGTTGAGCGCGGGTCTGGACTGCATGCATCCGTGCGTTAGTGTGACGCCCGACAGCCAGGGGAGTCACCATGCCAAAATTCGGCCAGAGCCAGTCGCTCAAGCGTGTGGAGGATGTCCGGTTCCTGACCGGCACGGGCCGGTATCTCGATGACAGCGCGCCGCCCGATGCCCTGCATGCGGTATTTCTGCGCTCGCCGGTTGCGCATGGGCGGCTGCGCCGCCTCGACCTTGATGCGGCGCGGGACGCGCCGGGGGTCGCGCTCGCCGTCGGGATCGCGGATCTCGATGCCGCCGGACTGAAAGCCGATCTGCGATCCTCGCGCGTCGAGAACCGTGACGGAAGCACGGGCGCGGCGCCGCCGCGTCCGTTGCTGGCCCGCGATCGTGTGCGCTACGTTGGCGAGCCGGTCGCCATGGTCGCGGCCCGCACGCTTGAGCAGGCACGTGACGCCGCCGAACTGATCGAGCTGGATCTCGAGGAGCTGCAAGCGCATCTGGCGTTGCGTGAGGGCGGGCCGCAGATCCACCAAGAGGCGCCCGAAAACCGCGCCTATGACTGGGCGCTGGGCGACGAAGCGGCCACCGAGCGGGCCTTCGCCGAAGCGGCACATACAGTGCGGGTCGAGGTGCCCGACAATCGCGTGATCGCCAATTCGATGGAGCCGCGCGGCGCCTGGGCAGAATGGGACGGCGCGCGCATGCATCTGTGCCTGTCGGCGCAGGGCGTGTGGGGGCACAAGGCGCAGCTTGCCCGCATCTTCGGGCTGTCCGAAGCGGATGTGCGCGTCACCATTCCCGATGTCGGCGGCGGTTTCGGGATGAAGGCGCTGGCCTATCCCGAACCCTTCGTGGTGGCGCATGCCGCACGCGTGACCGGCAAGCCGGTGCGTTGGATGGCCGAGCGCACCGAGTCCATGCTCAGCGACAATGCCGGGCGCGATCTGGTGTCCACAGCGGAGCTGGCCTTCGATCCGGATCTGCGCATTACCGGCTACCGTGTGCACACGCTGTCCAACCTGGGGGCGTGCAATTCGCAGTTCGGGCAGAACATACAGTCCGTGTTGTTCTCCAAGGTGCTGACCGGCGCCTACGACATACCGGCCGCCTTCGTGAATGCGCGCGGCATCTACACCAATACCACGCCGGTCGATGCCTATCGCGGTGCCGGCCGTCCCGAAGCCATCTATGTGATCGAACGCGCCATGGACCATGCCGCGCGTGCCCTCGGGGTCGATCCGTGGGATCTGCGTCGTCGCAACTTCATCCAGCCGTCGCAGTTTCCCTATCGCACAGTCACGGGCGAATTGTACGACGTCGGCGATTTCGCCCGCGTCCTCGACCGTGCCCGCCGCGAAGCCGGGGTCGACGGCTTCGCGCAGCGACGCGCGGACGCACGCGCGCGTGGCAAGCTGCTGGGCCAGGGGCTGTGCTACTATGTGGAGGCCATTCTGGGGGCGCCGACCGAAGGCGCTACCGTGGTTTTCGAGTCGGATGGAAGCGTGTCGCTGTATGTCGGCACCCAGTCGAACGGTCAGGGGCACGAGACCGTCTATGCCGCGTTCCTGTCCGAGCGGACCGGCATCGAGATCGAGCGCATCCGCGTGATCCAGGGCGACAGCGACCGCATCGCAAAGGGCGGCGGCACCGGGGGCTCGCGTTCGGTCACCGTGCAGAGCGCGGCGACGCTGGAAACGGTCACCCGCATGATCGACGCCTTCATCCCCTTTGTCGCCGAGCAACTGCAGGTCGATGCCGAGACCGTCGCGTTTGAGCAAGGCGTGTTTCGCGCCCCGGGCAGCAACCGCACACCGACCCTGACCGAGGCGGCCGACATGGCGCGGGCGCAGGGGCGTGATGAGCTGTTGCGTCATGAGGCCGAGACAACGCTGCCGGGGCGGTCCTATCCCAACGGCGCGCATGTCGCCGAGGTGGAACTGGACCCCGAAACCGGCGAGATCCGGCTGGAGCGCTATACCGTCACCGACGATTTCGGCAACCTGATGCATCCGATGCTGGTGGAGGGACAGGTGCATGGTGGTATCGCGCAGGGGGTCGGCCAGGCGCTGACCGAGCACAGCGTGCATGACGAAACGGGGCAGCTGCTCACGGCAACGTTCATGGATTATGCACTTCCGCGCGCCGATACTCTGCCCATGATACG
>CAZMBT010000308.1:0-2890 GCA_964564395.1 uncultured Alkalilacustris sp. | reverse complement strand
CCTATAAATCCTCCGGATTGGCGATTCCAGTAGCGCGCATACACGCCAGCTTGCGCCAGCAGCTCATCATGCGTCCCCGACTCGACGATATGGCCGTCCTCGAGCACGATGATGCGGTCCATCTCGGCGATGGTGGACAAACGGTGCGCGATGGCGAGAACGGTCTTGCCCTGCATGACCCGATGCAGCGCCCCTTGCACCTGCGCCTCAACCTCGGAATCGAGCGCCGATGTCGCTTCGTCGAGCACCAGAATCGGCGCATCCTTGAGAAAGGCGCGTGCCAGCGCGATGCGCTGGCGCTGCCCGCCCGACAGCTTTACTCCGCGTTCACCCAGGAACGCATCATAACCGCGATTGCCCAGATGGTCCTCCAGCCCGGCGATGAAATCATCCGCCTCGGCGGCCCGGGCAGCGGCGCGCACCTGCTTGAGCGAAGCGCCCGGGCGACCATAGGCAATATTGTCGAAGGCCGACCGGTTGAACATCGCGGTCTCCTGCGTGACCATGCCGATCTGGCGCCGCAGGCTTTCCTGGGTGACGTCGCGCACGTCGCTGCCGTCGATCAACACGCGCCCGGCCTCCACGTCATGCAGCCGCAACAGCAATGCGACCAGCGTGGACTTGCCTGCGCCCGACCCTCCGACGATCCCGATCTTTTCGCCCGGCCGCACATGCAGGTCGATATTCTCGACGCCTCCGCCTTCCTCACGGCCGTAGGCGAAGGCCACATTCTCGAATCGGATCTCGCCGCGCACCTGACCCAGTGTCGCGGCGTCGGCGCGATCGGTCAGCTGATGCGGCGGCGTCAGGGTCTGCATGCCGTCCTCGACCTCGCCCAGATTGGCGTAGATCGCCATGAGCACGAAGCTGACCCAGCCGGTCATCTGCGCGATACGGATCGCCACGGTGCCCGCAGCGGCGATGTCCCCCGCCGACGCGCTGCCCAGCGTCCACAACCACAACGCACCACCGATCAGGATGACCGGCAACAGCCCGGCCACCGTCATGAGCGACAGTCGGAACATGGCCTGCACGCCGCCGAAATCGACGGCCCTGTGCCGGAAGCGACCCAGCGACTCCAGCGCCGCACGATCCTCATGCGCGTGATGGGCGAACAGCTTGACGGTCTTGATGTTGGTGATGGTATCGACCACCTGCCCCGACACATCGGCGCGCGCATTCGCCTGTCGGCGCGAATACTTGCGTACAAGCGGCAGGAAGAACCGGATCAGCGCCAGATACCCCACCATCCAGACCGCCAGCGCCAGCGCCAGCCGCGCATCAATCGCCACGAGCAGCAGAACCGAGGCCAGCAGCGAGGCCAGGGCAAAGCAGATCGTGTTGATGGATTCGTTCGCGACATCGGTGATGGCGCGTGCAGCCTGCATCTGCTTTTGCGCGATGCGCCCGGCGAAATCGTCATCGAAGAACTTGACCGACTGGCCCAGCGTCCAGCGGTTGAGCCGCGACAGAACCAGCGGCAGGACATTCGGCTGCACCATGATCGCGTTCGCCGCCGAACTGGCACCGAAGGCGGCGGGACGCAGCACCACGAAGAAAACCGCCACGCCCAGCACCAGAAGCCAGTTCTGTGCCAGGAACTCGCCCGGATCCCCCGTGACCGCAGCGTCGATGACCCGCCCCAGGACCAGCGCTGCCAGCACCTCGAGCGCCCCGGCCAGCGCCGACAACAGCCCGGCCAGCCCCAGCATCGGCCACGCCCCGCTCAGCGCCCAGCGAATGAACGCCGCCAATGTGCGTGGCGGCGGCCCGTCCGCTGGCTGGAACGCGTCGATCAACTCGGCGATCCTCATGACGCGACGCCCTCCGCTTCGGGCTCCACCCCGATGAAGCCGCCCGACTGACGCGCCCAGAACCGCGCATACAAGCCGCCGCGCGCCAGTAGCTCGGCATGGCGACCCCCCTCCACCACGCGCCCCTCATCCAGAACAATGATCCGATCCATCCGCGCGATGGTAGAAAGCCTGTGCGCTATGGCAATGACCGTCTTGCCCTCCATGACGCCGTAAAGCGTGTTCTGGATCGCGGCCTCGACCTCCGAGTCCAGCGCCGACGTCGCCTCGTCGAGCACAAGGATCGGCGCATCCTTGAGGATGACGCGCGCCAGCGCGATGCGCTGGCGTTGCCCGCCCGAAAGCTTCACGCCGCGCTCGCCGACACGGGCATCATAGCCGGAATTGCCCTCGGCATCGCGCAGATCGAGGATGAAATCATGCGCCTCGGCGCGTCGCGCGGCTTCGATCATTTCGGCCTCGGTGGCGTCGGGTCGCCCGTAGAGGATGTTCTCACGCACTGACCGGTGCAGCAGCGCCGAGTCCTGCTGCACCACGCCGATATGGCGGCGCAGCGACGCCTGCGTGACAGTGCGCACATCCTGACCGTCAACGCGAATGCTGCCGCTCTCGGCGTCGTGCAGGCGCAGCAACAGCTTGACAAGAGTGGATTTTCCCGCCCCCGATCGCCCGACGATGCCGACCTTCTCGCCCGGCGCGATGGTCAGCGACACATCCTGCAGCCCGCCTTGCCCCGTGCCGTAATGATGGCTCAGCCCCGCGATCTCGATGCCGCCGGCCCGCAGCTGCAGCGGCTTCGCCCCCGGCGCATCGAGCAGCGTGACGGGTTGCGCGATGGTCTCCATGCCTTCCGCAACGATGCCGAGATTGCGAAAGAAGCTCGACAGCGCCCACATGATCCACCCGGTCATCGCATTGATGCGCAGCGTGAGCGCCGTCGCCGCCGCCACCACCCCCACACTGGCCATGCCCTGCACCCACAGAAGCACGGCCCAGCCGACGACCGCCACGATCAGGAAGCCGTTCAACGCAGCCAGCCCCAGATTCATCAGCGTGTAGATGCGCATCTCGCGCTG
>CAZMBT010000307.1:0-2894 GCA_964564395.1 uncultured Alkalilacustris sp. | reverse complement strand
AAATCCACTCGCTTCAAAATTGAACGACTCGCGCCCAACTGTCGTCACGATTCGGGGGCCATATGGGGCCATGCCGCGACGGAGGCAGGGACGGAACAGAGGCCGCACCCGCAACGCACCGCCCCGGCAGACTGGAAAACGAGCGACAAACCTTATGGAGACTGACATGAAACTGTTCAACCTGCTCAAGACCTTCCGCGACGACGAGTCCGGTGCCGTCACCGTCGACTGGGTCGTGCTGACCGCCGCCATCGTCGGCCTGGGCATCGCCGTGATCGCCGCCGTGAGCGGGGGTGTGCAAGACCTCGGCGGCCAGATTTCATCCGCCCTTACGGGGGAAGGAGACAACGATAGCCTCATCGGCGCTGGTGTCCAGGAGCCGGAAGGGGAAGACGGCTAAGATCTCTGGAACCAAGTTGATCGGAGGGCATTGCCGACCGACATCGCGTACCGCACGCCCTTTCGACTTCCGGCAAGATCATGACGCCATGCAGGGCCGTACCGCTATCCGGTACGGCCCTTGTGCGTTCGGGCTTCGCAGACTCCGCGCTGACTGGCGCGGGAAACCGACGCCCCGTAATAGGAGCATCTCGATGAAACAGCAGATCACATCCTTCCTGATGGATGACACTGCCTCCATCACGGTGGACTGGGTGGTCCTGACCGCGGCATTGATCGGGATCGCCATGCTCGTCCTCGGGCCGATCGCGTTCGAGATGAATTCGCTTGCCGACCGCGTCGGGGCGTGGGTGGGCGACACGGATGTTGGCGTCCAGGATGAGCCGGAAGATTCCGACGAACAGGGCGGCTGACGCCTTCGCCATTTCGCCAAGCCCTTACCAAATTCACGCCGCATTCGCCCGCGATACAGGCGGATAACGCGGCAGCCCCCTGCCGCACAGCACGCGGGAAAGGATCCAGACCATGCGCGCCGTCTTTGCACTCGTTCTCATACTCGGGCTGGGGCTTGCGGGATTCGCGGCCTATTCGGCCCAGCAATATATCAGCCAGACCCAGGCCGAGCTGGCGCAGGCGCGGGCGAATGCGCAGCCCAATATCGAGACGACCGAGGTCTTCGTCGCCAAGCGTGCGCTGAGCTATGGCGAGCGGCTGACGGAGGACGATGTCGAGCCCGTCGAATGGCCCGAGCGCGCCACGCCCGAGAACGTCTTCCTCGACAAGGCCGATCTGTTCCCCGACGGCGAGGACGCGCTGCGCACGGTGCTGCGCGCGATCGAGCCGGGCGAGCCGCTGATGACCGTCAAGCTGACCCGCCCCGGCGAGGATGCGGGCATGACCGCGCGGCTGGAACGGGGCATGCGCGCCTTCGCCCTGCGCGTCAACGTCACCACCGGGGTGTCGGGCTTTCTGCGCCCCGGCGACCGCGTCGATGTCTACTGGACCGGGCGGCGCGGCGGCGACGAAATCACCAAGCTGATCGACACGAATGTGGAGCTGATCGCCGTCGATCAGCAGGCCGATACCGACCGCAACCGCAACGCCATGATCGCGCGCAACATCACAGTGAAGGCGACACCGCAGCAGGTCGCGCAGTTTGCACAGGCACAATCGACCGGGCAACTGTCACTGGCGCTGGTGGGGGTGCGCGACGACAGCACCGCCGAAGTGATCGAGGTCGATCAGCGCCGGCTTCTGGGCATCGAGGAAGCCGCCCCTGTCGAGCAGGAGGAAAGCTGCAGCGTGCGCACCCGCCGCGGCGGCGAGGTGGTGGATATCCCGGTGCCCTGCACCAACTGACCCGTGCCGATCCCCGCATGTGACGACGGCCCGCCATCATCGGCGGGCCGTTTCGCGTTCTGCCAGTTTGCGCGCGGGCGGGATCGTTTGATTCAAGAGGGGTCTGGAGATCGCCGCGCGCAATCGGTTTCGTTGAACGGGACGGAAGGGCATGCGTTCGCCCGGGTGGGCGCGAATGCGCCCGCCATGGGGCGGGCGGGCGCATGCCCGGGCCGCAAGCGGCCCGGGCGGGGGGATACTGCATGCGATCCGCGTCAGCTTCCCCCGCCATCCGCATCCGCCGCGCGGCAGCGGCGCGGGGCCGCGCCATCGGTCAGCGCCACCGCCCCGCAGGCGGCGCAGACATAGCGCGTCTGCGCCCCGCCATGGCGCCGATCCTCGCGCCAGCGGCAGGCCCGCCGGTCCCAGGGGCGCAGAATCAGGATCAGCGCGAAGGCGACCAGCAGGCCGATGATGACGAACATGGGCGCGCGCCGCCCGCGCTTACAGCGTGCGCTCGGCCATCAGCTTCTTGGTCTCGGCGATGGCCTTGGCGGGGTTCAGCCCCTTGGGGCAGGTCTGCGCGCAGTTCATGATGGTGTGGCAGCGATAGAGCTTGAACGGGTCGTGCAGATCGTCGAGCCGCTCGCCCGTCGCCTCGTCGCGCGAATCGATGATCCAGCGATAGGCATGCAGGAGCGCCGCCGGCCCCAGATACTTGTCGCCGTTCCACCAGTAGGACGGGCAGGCCGTCGAGCAGCAGGCGCACATCACGCATTCATAGAGCCCGTCGAGCTTCTCGCGGTCCTCGATCGACTGCTTCCATTCCTTGGCCGGGGTGTTGGAGTGCGTTTCCAGCCACGGCTTGATGGAGGCGTGCTGCGCGTAGAAATGCGTGAGGTCCGGGATCAGGTCCTTGACCACCGGCATGTGCGGCAGCGGGTAGATCCTCACATCGCCCTTGATCTCGTCCATGCCCCAGGTGCAGGCCAGCGTGTTGATCCCGTCGATATTCATCGCGCAGGAGCCGCAGATCCCCTCGCGGCAGGAGCGCCGGAAGGTCAGGGTGGGGTCGATCTCGTTCTTGATCTTGATCAGCGCGTCCAGAACCATCGGCCCGCAGCTGTCCATGTCGACGAAATAGGTGTCGACGCGCG
>CAZMBT010000306.1:0-2909 GCA_964564395.1 uncultured Alkalilacustris sp. | reverse complement strand
CCTGGCGCAGATAGCTCTCGCCGCCGGGGTCCATGACATGCGGAAACTCCTGCTCACGGCGCATGATCTCCGCAATCTCGTCGGTGACCAGATACTGATGCGCCATCGGCTGCGCCGGCAGGTAGACGCCGGCCATCTGCGCCACCTCGCGCGCCCACAGCCCGGCGGCGTTGACCAGATGCTCGGCGATGATCGTGCCCTTTTCGGTCACCACCTCCCAGCTGCCATCCGCGCGTGGGTTGGTCTCCAGCACGCGGTTGTGCAGCACGATCTCGGCGCCGCCCATGCGCGCGGCTTTCGCATAGGCCTGCGTGGTGCCCGACGGATCCAGATGCCCGTCCAGCGGATCGAAGAGCGCGCCGACCAGCCCGTCGGTGTTGACCAGCCCGTCCGTCATCTGCGCCACCTCCTGTGGCGTCAGAAGATGCGTGTCGAGGCCCATGTAGCGGTGCTTGCCGCGCTCGGCCTTGAGCATGTCCATGCGCTCGGGGGTGTCTGCAAGGGTGATGCCGCCGACATGGTGCAGCCCGCAGGACACTCCGGTCAGCTCCTCAAGTTCGCGATACAGCCGGATGGTATAGCCCTGCAGCGCCGCCATGATGGTGTCGCCGTTGAGCGTATGGAACCCGCCCGCCGCGTGCCATGTCGACCCCGAGGTCAGCTCGGACCGCTCGATCAGCATCACATCCGACCATCCGAGCTTGGTCAGGTGATAGAGCACCGAGGTGCCGACGACGCCGCCACCGATGATGAGGGCACGGGTATGGGTTTTCATGGGGTCTCCTTGGGCTTGCCTCGGGCGAGCCTGTAAGCCCGCCTGACCCCCGGCATGTCGGCGGGCGACGTGAAATGTCGCATCCGAACATCCCTTGCCGAGATCGGCGGCGGGGCATCGGGCGCGCCATGCTGCTGGCGCGTCCGGCCGGGCCCGTCGCCGCCGCCGCGGCGACGGGCCGGAGAGGGCGCGGCCTCAGCGCTCGGGGATGAGCCCGCGCGGGCTGAACCGCATCACCAGCAGCATCGCCAGCCCCATTGTCAGAAGTCGCATATGAGCGACATTGGACAACAGGTGCTGTCGCAGGCTGCTGTCCTCGGCCATGCCCGAGGTCAGCAGATCCATCAGCCAGCGCCCCGCCGGCTCGACCTGCACCCACAGGAACCAGATCAGCATGCCGCCCAGCACGGCCCCCCAGTTGTTGCCCTGACCGCCCACGATCACCATCACCCAGATCAGGAAGGTGTAGCGCAGCGGCTCATAGGTGCCCGGGTTGAGCTGCCCGTCCAGCGTGACCATCATCGCCCCCGCGAGCCCGCACACCGCCGAGCCGAGCACGAAGATGTTGAGGTGACGCCGGGTGACGTCCTTGCCCATGGCGCGGGCCGCCGTCTCGTTGTCGCGGATCGCGCGCATCATCCGGCCCCAGGGCGAGTTCAGCGCCTTCTCGGCCAGCCACATCAGGATCGCGAGCACGATCAGGAACAGCACGGTGAAGCCCAGCATCGACATGATGCTCGCCATCTGGTTCACCGGGTAGCCGAATATATCCGCAAGATCGATCACCCAGCCCTGCGTGCGCATCTCGACCGGGGTGGGAACGGGGCGCGGCAGGCCGACGACGTTCTTCACGCCGCGGCTGATCCAGTCCTCGTTCTTGAGAAAGGCGATGATGATCTCGGAAATGCCCAGCGTGGCGATGGCCAGATAATCCGAGCGCAGTCCCAGCGCGACACGCCCGACGATCCAGGCGGCGCCGGCGGCGAAGAGCGCGCCCACCGGCCAGGACAGCAGAACTGGCAGCCCCAACCCGCCGAGATACCCCTCGGATGCCGGGTTCACCCGCTCGATCGCGCTCGCGGCGGGCAGGAAGAAATAGCGGTTCAGCGCAAAGCCGACGATCAGCACCGCGATCAGCGTGAGCACCCGCGCCGCGCCCGGCGCCATGCGTTTCCACAATGCGATGGCGGCAAAGATCGTGCCTGCCCCGATCAGTATCCCCAGTGCAACGCCGAGGGCGCCGGCCGACCAGGCCTCGCCCACAGGCGGCATCGAGATCACCACGACCGCCAGCCCGCCGAGCGCCGTGTAGCCCATCACGCCGACATTGAAGAGCCCGGCATAGCCCCACTGCATGTTGACCCCGAGCGCCATGATCGCCGAGATCAGCCCCATGTTGAGGATGGTCAGCGCCAGCGTCGGGCTCTGATAGGACCAGACGCCGGCGATCGCCACGAACATCGCCGCGAAGAGGGATATGTTGCGCCAGTTCACCGTCATACCTGTTTCCCCCTGAACAGCCCCGTCGGACGGAAGATGAGCACCAGCACCATCAGCGCGAAGGAGACGGCGAACTTGTAATCCACCGACAGGATCTGCAGCAGCCCCGCCGGCTCCCAGCCCTCGGGCAGCAGATGCGCCGCGACGCGGCGCCAAGCATAGGTGATGGTCATCTCGGAGAAGGCGATTATGTAGCCCCCCGCAATGGCCCCCAGCGGGTTGCCCAGCCCGCCGACGATTGCGGATGCGAAGATTGGCAACAGAAGCTGGAAATAGGTGAAGGGCCGGAAGCCCTTGTCGAGCCCGTAGAGCACCCCGGCGATGGTCGCCAGCCCCGCGGTGATGATCCAGGTGACCATGACCACGCGGTCCGGGCTGATCCCCGACAGAAGCGCCAGATCTTCATTGTCGGAATAGGCGCGCATCGACTTGCCGGTTCGCGTGCGGTTGAGAAACCAGAACAGCGCCATCATGACGATCAACGCGACCACGATGGTCAGCCCCTGCGCCGAGCGCAGCGCCAGACCCTCGGCCATGCCCGCCCATTCGCGGAAATCGCGCACAGTGAAGATGAAGCGCGACCCGTCCTCGAAATACTGATCCCCCGGCCCGATGATGAGGCGCACGATCCCGT
>CAZMBT010000305.1:0-2917 GCA_964564395.1 uncultured Alkalilacustris sp. | reverse complement strand
CCGCGCAGCGGGGCCATCACGTCACCCTTTTCGAACAGGCCGACCATGTCGGCGGCCAGCTCGATATGGCGCGGATGATTCCCGGCAAGGAGGAGTTCCACGGCCTCGTGCATTGGTTCGAGCATGAGCTGGAGCGCACCGGGGTCACCCTGCGGTTGGGGCAGCCGGCGCAACCGGCGATGCTGCGCGACTACGACGAGATCGTGGTCGCCACGGGGGTGACGCCCCGCGATCCGGGCATTCCCGGACAGGATGCGCCGA
Source organism: uncultured Alkalilacustris sp. (assembly GCA_964564395.1). Lineage (GTDB taxonomy): Bacteria > Pseudomonadota > Alphaproteobacteria > Rhodobacterales > Rhodobacteraceae > Alkalilacustris. The sequence goes on along the minus strand of CAZMBT010000305.1, from coordinate 2,656 downwards.
ACGTGATCAGCTATGTCGACGCGTTGCGCGGCGGTGCGCCGGTCGGGCGTCGCGTCGCCATTGTCGGCGCGGGTGGTATCGGCTTCGACGTGGCGCAGTTCCTCGCCCAGGGCGACGAACCCAGCCCGACGGAGGACGCCGCGCTGTGGCGCCGCGAATGGGGCGTCAGCGATCCGGCCGAGTTCCGCGCCGGGCTGAACGCCGAAGGTCCGCAACCGACCCCGCCACAGCGCGAGATCACGCTGCTGCAGCGCAAGGCCGAAAAACCGGGTCGCCGGCTGGGCAAGACGACCGGCTGGATCCACCGGATGCATCTGCGCATGAAGCAGGTGCGCATGCTCAGCGGCGTGAACTACGAGCGCATCTCGCAAGCCGGGCTGCATGTCAGTTTCGGCGCCGAACGCAGCGACCCGACGCTGATCGAGGTGGATACCATCGTGCTGTGCACCGGGCAGGAGTCGGCGCGCGCACTGGCCGATGCGTTGACCTCAGAAGGGCGGACCCCGCATGTCATCGGCGGCGCCGACCGTGCTGCCGAACTCGACGCGAAGCGCGCCATAGATCAGGCGGCGCGACTTGCCGCAAGCCTTTGATCCGGGCGCGTTGCAGGCCGTCGGGCGCGGCAGCCGGAGCACGGATGTCGGCACGACTACGCGCGCACGGGCCCGCACGGGGCGGTGTGTCGCCGGATTCCGACCGATGCCTGTTTCAGGACCGGGAACGATCCTCGCAATCACCCAAGTATTGTCGGTCAAACTCCGCATTCTCGCCCGAATTGAGCGCGATACCGGCCGCATGCCGCGAGGAACGATCAAGGGGTGCGACCGTGGACAGACTGACAGAAATGGAAGCCTTCGCCACTGTCGTGGATCAGGGCGGCTTTACCGACGCCGCGCGCAAGATGGGCATCTCCAAATCCGCGGTGTCCAAGCATGTCTCGGCGCTGGAAGCGCGGCTCGGCGCACGCCTTCTCAACCGGACCACGCGGCGTGTCAGCCCCACCGAGATCGGACTGGCCTATTATGACCGGGCGCGGCGGGTGCTCAATGATGCCGGCGAGGCGGACTCGCTGGTCACGGCGATGCAATCGGCGCCTTCGGGGACGCTGCGCGTGTCTGTGGGGGCGGATTTCGGCGCGACGCTGCTGTCGCCGATCCTTGGCGATTTCGTGCGCGATTATCCCGATATCACGGTCAACCTGGTGCTCGAGGATCGCTATGTGGAACTGATCTCGGAAGGCTACGACCTCGCCATCCGAACCGGCGAGTTGGAAGACAGCAGCCTGCGCGCGCGCAAGCTGACGGAAACCTCGCGCCGTCTGATCGCGGCGCCGTCCTATCTGCAACGCTTCGGCCGCCCGATGCGGATTGACGACCTCAACGACCACAAGCTGCTCCACTATTCGAACTGCGCGCAGGGAAATGTGTGGCGCATCACCGCGCCATCGGGCGAAAAGCGTCAGGTGCGCAGCCCGGGCTGGTTGACGGTCAATGACGGTCGCTCCCTGCTGAACGCCGCCGTGGCGGGGCTGGGCATCGCCTATCTGCCGCGGTTCCTGTTTCGCGACGCAATCACCCAGGGCCTTGTGGAGGAAGCCATACCCGACCTGCCCGAAGACGTTCAGGGCATCCATGCCGTCTATCCGCCGGGGCGTTTCACGCAGCCCAAGGTTCGCGCCTTCATCAACTTTCTCGCCGACCGATTCAGCGGCAACGTCCAGCGGCCGATCTGAAGGGCTCAGGGCTCTCGGCCGTCCTGGGCAAGCAGCGCCGCAAGCCCGGCCCGGTAATCGGGATAGAGCAACGAAACCTGCAGCTCCAGCTTCATGCGCGTGTTGTCCACACGCTTCGAGTCGGCATAGAAGCTGCGTGCCATGTCCGACAGATCTGCGGTTGCGAAGTCCTCATCCGGTGGCGGCGGGGCGCCGAGCAGCGTCGCCGCATGTTCGATCACATCCTGCGGCGGGGCCGGAAGATCGTCGCAGACATTGTAGATGCGCCCGCCGCGGATCGGCGCCGCCATGGAGGCGGCGACGGCCTGCGCGATATCCGCGACATGTATACGCGAAAACACCTGCCCGGGCTTGATTATCCGCCGCGCCGTGCCGGCGCGGACCCGTGTCAGCGCATTGCGTCCGGGCCCGTAGATGCCGGCCAGCCGAAAGATGTGCAGGTCCGTGTCGGCGCGCGCGCACACCGCGCGCCATTCCGCTTCGGCCTGCACGCGCATCCGCCCGCGACGGCCCGACGGCGTCAGCGGAGTCGCCTCGCTCACCCAGCCGCCGCCATGGTCGCCATACACTCCGGTGGTGGACAGATAGCCGACCCATCCGAGATGCCCGGCTCCGGCGATGGCATCGGCGGCTTCGGCCAGCACCGGATCACCATCCGAGCCCGGCGGAACCGAGCTGAGCAGATGCGTCGCGTCCCGCAGATGGGGGCGCAGGTCAGCCCCCGGCCATTGCACGGCCGTCACGCCGTCTTCACGCAGCTTCGCGCAGGCCTCTGCGCTGCGCGATGTCGCCACGATCCGCCAGCCTTGCGGCTGCAGGCGCCGTGCGAGGCTGCGCGCGCTGTATCCGTGACCGATTGAAAGAAGCGTACCTGCCATCCGCGCCAAACTACACCGCCGGGGCGCGACGGCAAGTGTCGCCATG
>CAZMBT010000304.1:0-2932 GCA_964564395.1 uncultured Alkalilacustris sp. | reverse complement strand
TATTTCGACCAGAGCGGCTTGACGTTGCGCACCCGCTTGAGATCCTTCGCCACGGGACCGTTGCGCAGATCCTGCTCATAGGCGGTCAGCTCGTCGCCCTTGCGCCCCTCGGCAAGCGCGGCCTGCGCCGCATCGGCCGCCGCGATCCCCGACAGCATGGCGTTATGGTTGCCCTTGATGCGCGGCACATTGACCAGCCCCGCCGAACAGCCCAGCAGCGCCCCGCCCGGAAACACCACCTTCGGGATCGACTGCCAGCCGCCCTCGCTGATGGCACGCGCGCCGTAGGCGATGCGCTTGCCGCCCTTCAGCAGCTCGGCCACCATCGGATGGTGCTTGAAGCGCTGGAACTCCATGTAGGGATAGAGATGCGGGTTCTCGTAGTTGAGATGCACCACGAACCCCACATAGACCTGATTGTTGTCAATGTGATAGATGAAGGAACCGCCGCCGGCATTGCGCCCCAGCGGCCAGCCCATGGTGTGGGTCACGGTTCCCTCGACATGCTTGTCGGGGTCGATCTCCCAGATTTCCTTCATGCCAAGGCCGAATTTCTGCGGCTCGTGGCCTGCCGACAGGTCGTATTTCGCCATCACCTCCTTGGCCAGCGACCCGCGCACCCCCTCGGACAGGAAGACATACTTGCCGTGCAGTTCCATACCGGGTTCATAGGCCTCCGAGGGGGTTCCGTCCGGGTTGCGGCCGAACTCGCCCGCGACGACCCCTTTCACGCCTCCGTCGTCACCGTAAACCAGCTCCGAACAGGCCATCCCGGGAAAGATCTCGACGCCCAGCTCCTCGGCCTGGCCGGCAAGCCAGCGGCAGACATTGCCCATCGAGACGATGTAGCAGCCATGATTGTTCATCAGCGGCGGCATCAGGAAATTGGGAATGCGCAATTGCCCCGACTGGCCCAGCATGTAGAAATTATCCTTGCGCACCGGTACGTTGATCGGCGCACCCCGCTCGCGCCAGTCGGGCAGCAGCGCATCGAGACCCGACGTGTCGAGCACCGCCCCGGACAGGATATGCGCCCCGACCTCGGACCCTTTCTCAAGCACCACGACGTCGAGATCGGGGGCCTTCTGCTTGAGCCGTATCGCCGCCGCGAGCCCGGCCGGCCCCGCGCCCACGATGACTACATCGTATTCCATCGACTCGCGTTCGATATCGCTCATGGCTACATCTCCTCGGGCGGGCGGCCTTTCGACGTCCCGCCGTGGTGTCACGTTCGGCATCTAGCTATCCCAAGCCCCGATGCAGGGTCAATCGACACGCAGCGTCGTTTCGGCGCAGCCTGACTGCAACATCGCATCGCGCTATGCGCTATCGGCGCAAACCCTCTTGCAATCTCGCCGGTCGTAAGAGCACGATGCGTCGAAACTCTCATGCGACCCCGGCGATTCCGCGGGCCGCCCACACCAGTGTTGGCGTTACTATGGAAAAGATACCGATGACCCCCTCGGGCCACGCCGCGCTCGACAAGGAACTGAAGAAGCTGAAATCCGAGGAGCGCCCGGAGGTGATCCGCGCCATCTCGGAGGCGCGCGAGCACGGCGATCTGTCGGAGAACGCCGAGTATCACGCCGCGCGCGAGAAGCAGGGCTTCATCGAGGGCCGCATCAAGGAGCTGGAGGGCCTTCTGGGCCGCGCCGAGGTGATCGACCCGGCGCGCATGTCCGGCGCGATCAAGTTCGGCGCCACCGTCACCCTGGTGGATGAGGATACCGAAGAGGAACGCACCTACCAGATCGTGGGTGAGCCGGAGGCCGACATCGAGAAGGGCCTTCTGAACATCAGATCGCCCTTGGCGCGTGCACTGATCGGCAAGGACGAGGGCGACAGCGTCGAAGTGCGCACGCCCGGCGGCCAGAAAAGCTACGAAGTGGTCGGGATCGCCTATCGCTGAGATGGGCAGCCGCGCCGCCGCGGCCAGCACGGAGGGGTCGATGCCTGCTGAAGACACGGATCACCGGCAGGCGGGGTCGTCGGCGGGCCGCGGCGGCGCGCTCGCACTCGGCGCGGTGCTTACGGTGCTGTGGTGCGCGGCGGTGGCGGCATTTGCCTTCCTCGGCGCCGGAGATCGCGGCACGGATGGCGGGACCGCCCCGGCGGCATTCACGGTTCTGGTCGTTGTCCTGCCGGTCGCATTGATCTGGGTCGCGGTGATCACGGCGCATTCGACCCGCATGCTGCGCAGCGACATCGCCCACCTGCACGCCACTCTTGCCGATCTGAAACGCACGCAAAACAGCACAGCCGCGGGACATGCCGCGCAGGCCGCGGCGGCGTCCGGCAAGACGCAGGCGTCCTCGACCGGTTCGCCCCCCGGCACCGGTGCAGGGGGCGGTGCCTTCGCGTCGCGACGCGACACGGCGCGCACAGTCCCCTCCGCCGACAGCCGCGCGCCGCATGCCGCGCCTCCGGCCGCGCCAGGCCGCGCCGCCGGCCGGGGCGAGCAGCCCTCCCTGGCCCTCGGCACCCCGACCGAAGCGCTGGGCGACCCGCTCGACGCGCAGGATCTGATCCGGGCGCTGGACTTCCCGGAATCGGCAGAGGACCGGGACGGATTTCGCGCGCTGCGGCGCGCATTGGCGCACCACGAAACCGCGCGCCTGATCCGCGCGGCGCAGGACGTGCTGACCCTGCTCAGCGAGGAGGGCCTCTACATGGACGACCTGGCCCCCGACCGGGCGCGTCCGGAAATCTGGCGCCGCTTCGCCGGGGGCGAGCGCGGGCGCCCCGTGGCCGCGCTTGGCGGGATTCGCGACCGCGATGCGCTGGCGCTGGCCGCGGCGCGGATGCGCGGCGATGCCGTCTTTCGCGACGCGGCACACCATTTCCTGCGCCAGTTCGACCGCAGCTTCGCGCGGTTCTGCGAAGACGCTGAGGATGCGCAGATCGCCCGGCTTACCGATACGCGCACGGCGCG
>CAZMBT010000303.1:0-2952 GCA_964564395.1 uncultured Alkalilacustris sp. | reverse complement strand
CGCTCAGCCCTCCGCGCCGAGGGCCTGCAGCCGGGCGCGCAGGTGCGGCTCGGCGGGGTGGCCGGCTTCGAGGGCGAATACATGCGCCTGTGTCAGCAGGAAGGCGGCGGCGCGTCGGTCCGGCATCAGCCCGGCGCCGCGCGCGTAAAGCTCGGCCAGCGCGGCGGCGTCCCCCTGCGCATGCGCGGCCAGGATCGCGCGGTCCAGCGCGGCCCGCCCGCGCGGCGTCATGGCGCAAGCCCCAACCGCGCCGCGGCCCAATCGTGAAAGCATTGCGTCGGCGCCTCCATCACCGGTGAGAAGCGCCCGCCATCGAAGCCGGGCGCGTGGCGGCCGCGTTGCATGCCCTCGACGACATGAATGTCCTCTTCGAAGACCTGCTTCCACAGCGCGGCGTTACGCGCGCGCAGGCCTTGGTCGCTGTCGGGGCGCGCGTAGTAGAGATGCACCTGCTCCAGCGTCCGCTCGGGCCCGAGCGGATGCAGCAGGATGGTGAAGGCATGGTCGCGATGCACCCCCATCAGGACGTTGGGGTAGAAGGCCAGATACTCCGCCGCGCTGTCCCATTCCGGCCCCAGCCCGGCAAAATCGGCGAAGGTCGCGCCATCATCGCCCAGCGGCGGCCGGTAGACATGGGTGCCCTGACCCGAAAAGCGGTCCGGGCAGGCGATGTTGTAGTGATCCTCCAGCCGTGAATAGCTGTTCAGGCCGGGATGCACCCAGGGCAGATGGTAGCTTTCGCAGTAGTTCTCGACCGCGAGTTTCCAGTTGCACGCGACATCGAGGGTGAAGCTGCTCTCGGCGCCGCCATGATGCAGGGGCTGGTCGAAGGCGGCCCAGCGCGATTTCGCGGCAGCCATGGCGATGTCGAAATCGGGTGCATCGCCGGACAGGTTCACCCACACCACGTCGCGCCAGACATGGCTGCGCACTTCGCGCAGGCCCAGCGCGGTGCGGTCGATGGCGTCATGCGTGTTGACGCCGGGTCCGCCGACATGCGGTGTCGCCACCAGCCGCCCGTCGAGCCCGTAACACCAGCTGTGATAGGGGCAGCGCAAGGCGCCCCGGATCCGCGTGCGTTCCGACACGAGGATCATGCCGCGATGCCGGCATACATTCTGGAACACCCGCGGCTGGCCCGCGTGATCGCGCAGCATCAGCAACGGCACCCCACCGAAATCGACGGGTTCGGCGCAGCCGGGTTCGGGGATGCTGGCGGCGACGCCGAGGCCGGCCCACTGACCGTGCATGAGCGTCTCGATCTCGCGGCGATGCGTCTCGGGGTCGGTGTAGTGCAGATTGCCGAGGCCTCGCGCCGCGCCGGGGCGGTCGGGCGTCGCCATGTGCGAAGTTGCCATCGGGTCCTCCTGCGCTTTGGCAGCAGGATGCATCGCGCGTCCGCCCCGGTCCCGTCCGCGTGCGACCTCGCCAGCTTCACTGCGACATGATGACAGCCGTCAGGTGCCGCTGCCGCGCACCAGCGCGGCGACCCCGGTGCGCGCCAGCTCACACAACCCCAGCGGGCGCATCAGCTCGGCGAAGGCATCGACCTTGTCGGGTGTTCCGGTGATCTCGAACACGAAACTCTCGAGGGTGGAATCGACGACATTGGCGCGGAAGATGTCGGCCAGGCGCAGCGCCTCGACGCGCGCGTCGCCCTTGCTGGTGACCTTCAACAGTGCAAGCTCGCGTTCCACCGCAGGGCCCTCGATCGTCAGATCCTGCACGTCATGAACGGGGACCATGCGACCCAGCTGCGCCTTGATCTGGGCGATGACCTGCGGTGTGCCGGTGGTCACGATGGTGATGCGCGAGCGATGCCCCTCATGATCCACTTCGGCCACGGTGAGGCTCTCGATATTGTATCCGCGCCCCGAAAACAGGCCGATCACCCGCGCAAGCACACCCGACTCGTTGTCGACCAGCAGCGCGAGCGTGTGGGTTTCCTGCATTTCGGAGAAACTGGCCCGCAGATCATAGGCCGAGTGCTGCGATGTCCCTTTACGGATGTTGAGTGCGGCCATGAGATGCCCCTGGTTGACAAGACAATATGAGTGCGGCGGGTTGCGATTCGGATCTCATGTGCAGGAATGCCCGACATCGGCAGCGGCGCCAAGAGGTGCCGTCGCCGGTTGGCGGGCCCGAACGGCACCTCTGGCCTCTATCGGAGCCTGATCAGCCATGCGGCGTGTGCCTGCTAAGGAAGTCGAGGAAGCGATCGGGGTTCGTTCCGAGATGCCCCGGGGTGGGGCGTCCGCCTTGGCCGCCATTCCGATCCGCACCACCGCGCACATGCGTTAACCCATCTCCGCCCGTTGCAAGAGTGAAAGGCCGGATTTCGAAAGTCGCGCGAAACGCATGTCCAGAACCCCGGCACGATGATGCGCGCCCGCGCTGGGCGTGGCCGGGCGGTGCCCGTCGCCGCATGCACCGAGCGTGGACTCCCCTGTGCGGGCGGTCACACCAGCACTCCGCCTTCGGCCCCGATCGCGTCGCGGGTTTCGGCTTCGCCCAGCAGCATCTTGTTGTGCGGCTCGCCCGACGGGATCATCGGGAAGCAGTTTTCGTGCTTTTCCACCAGGCAGTCGAGGATCACCGGGCCGGGGTGCTCGATCATTTCGCGGATCGCGTCGTCGAGGTCGGAGGGGTGGTCGCATTTGATCCCCTTTGCGCCGAAGGCTTCGGCGAGCTTGACGAAGTCGGGCAATGCCTCCGACCAGGAATGCGAATACCGCTCGCCGTGCAGAAGCTCCTGCCACTGGCGCACCATGCCGAGGCGTTCGTTGTTCATGATGAACTGCTTGACCGGCAGGCGATACTGTATCGCCGTGCCCATCTCCTGCATGTTCATCAACCAGGACGCCTCGCCGGCGACATTGATCACCAACGCCTGAGGGTGGGCGATCTGCACGCCGATGGAGGCGGGGAAGCCGTAGCCCATCGTGCCCAGCC
>CAZMBT010000302.1:0-2952 GCA_964564395.1 uncultured Alkalilacustris sp. | reverse complement strand
CGCAGGTGATCGGGGCCGTGGTGGACGTGCAGTTCGACGGAGAGCTGCCGCCGATTCTCAACGCGCTGGAGACCGACAATCACGGGCGCAAGCTGGTGCTCGAGGTGGCGCAGCATCTCGGCGAGAGCTCGGTGCGCACCATCGCGATGGACGCGACCGAAGGGCTGGTGCGCGGGCAGGAGGTCACCGATTCCGGCGGCCCGATCAGCGTGCCGGTGGGCGATGCCACGCTCGGCCGAATCATGAATGTCGTGGGCGAACCCATTGATGAAAAAGGCGAAGTAAAGGCGAAGGAGAGGCGCAGCATCCACCAGGACGCCCCCGATTTCGCCGATCAGTCGACCGAGTCCGAGATCCTGGTGACCGGCATCAAGGTGATCGATCTGCTCGCGCCTTACTCCAAGGGCGGCAAGATCGGCCTGTTCGGTGGCGCCGGCGTGGGCAAGACGGTTCTGATTCAGGAACTGATCAACAACATCGCCAAGGTGCATTCGGGCTTTTCGGTCTTCGCCGGCGTGGGCGAGCGGACCCGCGAGGGCAACGACCTTTACCATGAATTCATCGAGTCGGGTGTCATCAACATCGACAACCTCGAGGAATCCAAGGTTGCGCTGATCTACGGCCAGATGAACGAGCCGCCGGGCGCGCGGGCGCGCGTGGCGCTGACCGGGCTGACCGTGGCGGAACAGTTCCGCGACCAGTCGGGTACCGACGTTCTGTTCTTCGTGGACAACATCTTCCGCTTCACCCAGGCCGGGTCCGAGGTGTCGGCGCTTCTGGGCCGCATCCCGTCGGCGGTGGGGTATCAGCCCACGCTGGCCACCGACATGGGCGCGCTGCAGGAGCGCATCACCTCGACGAAGTCGGGGTCGATCACCTCGGTGCAGGCCATCTACGTGCCGGCCGACGACCTGACCGACCCGGCGCCGGCGACCTCCTTCGCGCACCTCGACGCGACGACCGTGCTTAACCGTGCGATTTCCGAGCTCGGCATCTACCCGGCGGTGGACCCGCTTGACTCCAACAGCCGGATTCTCGATCCGCAGGTCGTCGGCGAGGAGCACTACAAGGTCGCGCGTGACGTGCAGGGTGTGCTGCAGCGCTACAAGTCGCTGCAGGACATCATCGCCATTCTGGGCATGGACGAGCTGTCCGAGGAGGACAAGCTGACCGTGGCCCGCGCGCGCAAGATCCAGCGCTTCCTGTCGCAGCCCTTCGACGTGGCGCAGGTCTTCACCGGCTCGCCCGGGGTTCAGGTGCCGCTGGAGAAAACGATCGCGTCCTTCAAGGCGGTGGTCGAGGGCGAGTATGATCACCTGCCCGAAGGCGCCTTCTACATGGTCGGCGACATCGACGAGGTGATCAAGAAGGCCGAGAAAATGGCTGCGGATGCGGCGTAAGGAGACAGCATGGCCGATACGCTGCAATTCGAACTGGTCTCGCCCGAGCGGCGCCTTGCCTCCATGGCGGCGACGGAGGTCCGGCTGCCCGGCGCCGCCGGCGACATGACCGCCATGCCCGACCACGCCGAGACGATCACCAGCCTGCGGCCGGGGATCGTTCAGGCCAGCGGCCCCGAGGGCAAGGAGTCCTTCATGGTTACCGGCGGTTTCGCGGATATCTCGGCGGGGGCGGCGTCGGTGCTGGCGGAAACGGCGATCCCCCTGAGCGAGATGACCTCGGAGGTGATGGAGAAGTTCCTCGCCGAGGCGCGCGGTGCCGCAGAGAACGCCCCGCAGGAAACGGTCGATGAAGCGCGAAAGCTGATAGACGACCTCGAAACCGCGCGCGCGGAGATCGGTGTCTGAGAACAGCCTGTTGACGAATTGGAAACGCCGCGCAGGGGTCTTGCGCGGCGTTTTCCGTTTGGAGTATCGGCGGAGGTGGCGCGGTCGTCGGGGCTGCGGCACGGCTGCGGAAATCGGCAGGGGGCCTGACACAGCTTGATACAGATGCGCACGGGACTGATCGGTGTGGACCAGGGCGCCGCGACACTGTTTTCGGACTTCGAGGATGGTGGCACTATGTGGACCGGCACAGGAACGCGCGAGATCCGGCATCCCGTGGCGTTCTCCAGGGCTTTCGCCGAAGCCCCCGCCGTCATGGTGGGCATCTCGATGTGGGACATCGACCAGCAGAGCAATCAGCGCGGCGATATCAGCGCGGCGGCGATCAGGCCGGGGGGATTCGAGATCGTGTTCCGGACCTGGGCCGACACCCGTGTGGCGCGGATCCGTGCGTCCTGGATGGCCATCGGCGCGCTGCCCGATGACGATATCTGGGATGTCTGACCCGATGGCGCCGGCCCCGAGCCGGCGCCTCACTCGGTCGAATACATGCCTTCATAGATGGGCAGAAGCGCGTCCGTGTCGAACAGCGACGACACGCTTGTGCCGCTCCAGATGTTCAGGATGGCCTGGGTGAACATCGGCGCGGTCGGGACGATACGGATATTTTCGGCGGCCTTTACCGCTTCGGTCGGTTCGATCGAGTCGGTTATGACCAGCGTCTTCATCACCGAATTGGCGATCCGCTCCACCGCCGGGCCGGACAACACCCCGTGGGTGATGTAGGAGTGAACCTCCGTCGCGCCGTATTCCAACAGCACCTCGGCGGCCTTGCACAGCGTGCCGGCGGTATCGCAGATGTCGTCGACGATGATGCAGGTCTTGTCCTTGACGTCACCGATGACGGTCATCTCGGCGACCTCGCCGGCCTTTTCGCGCCGCTTGTCCACGATGGCCAGCTGGCAGCCGATGCGCGTCGCCAGCTCGCGCGCCCGCGCGACGCCGCCGACATCGGGCGACACCACGATCAGCTCGTCGAGGCGGCCCCTGAAATGGTGCTTCACATCAAGCGCGAAGATCGGTGCGGCGTAGAGATTGTCCACCGGAATATCGAAGAAGCCCTGGATCTGCGTCGCGTGCAGATCCAGCGTCAGCACCCGGTCCA
>CAZMBT010000301.1:0-2971 GCA_964564395.1 uncultured Alkalilacustris sp. | reverse complement strand
GCCAGCCCCAGCATCAGGGTGTCGGCCGCATCGAAGACCTGTTCCTTGTCTTCCTGCATGTCCTTGGAATAGGCCAGCGGCAGCCCTTTCATCACGGTCAGCAGTGCGACCTGCGCCCCGATGACGCGCCCCACCTTCGCGCGCAGCAATTCCGCGGCATCCGGGTTCTTCTTTTGCGGCATGATCGACGATCCGGTCGAAAACCGGTCGGACAGATGCACGAAGCGAAACTGCGCCGACGACCAGATCACCAGTTCCTCGGCCAGCCGCGACAGATGCATCGCCGTGATCGACGCCGCCGACAGGAATTCGAGGGCGAAATCCCGGTCGCTGACCGCGTCGAGCGAATTGGCGCAGGGCCGCGCGAACCCGAGCGCGGCCGCCGTCATGTCACGATCGATCGGAAACGACGTACCCGCCAGCGCGGCAGCACCCAGCGGCGATTCGTTCATGCGCGCGCGCGCATCGCGCATACGGGCGGCATCGCGACCGAACATCTCGACATACGCCATCATGTGATGGCCCCAGGTTACCGGTTGCGCGGTCTGCAGATGGGTGAAACCGGGCATCACCCAGTCGGCGCCGGCCTCGGCCTGCGCCAGGAGCGCGCGCTGCAGCGCCTCCACTCCGGCGATGGCGGCGTCGCATTGATCCCGCGTCCAGAGCCGGAAATCGGTCGCCACCTGATCATTGCGCGACCGTGCCGTGTGCAGCCGACCCGCGGGCGCGCCGATCAGCTCCTGCAGCCGCGACTCGACATTCATGTGAATGTCCTCCAGCGCGGTTGAATAGGTGAAACGCCCCGTCTCGATCTCTTCGAGGACGGTCTGCAACCCCTCGGCGATGGCGTCGTGATCCGCCTGGCTGAGGATCCCGCAGGCGGCGAGCATCGCGGCATGGGCGCGCGAACCGGCAATATCCTCCCGCGCGAGACGCTTGTCGAAGCCGATGGACGCATTGATCGCCTCCATGAGGGCATCCGGGCCGTCCGCAAAGCGCCCGCCCCACATCGCGTTCGAGCTGTCCCTGGTCATTGCCGTGTCCTGTCTGCTGCCGCCTGTCCTCGCCCGCCCGGCTATACGCCTTTGCCCAAGGCAGGTAAATGCTGCGCGACGCCACGCTTGCGGCGCTGGGTCGGCGACTCCCGGATGCGCCTGACGCGTCGCGACCACTCTTCTGTGCGCCCGCGCACGCCCACCGCGCGCACGGACGCCTTGTCGCGGCGGCGCGCAGGGCGCATTTTCGATGCCTCGCAACAGGAGGACGCCGCATGCCCATGCCAAGCCCGGGACTTCACCATGTCACCGCCATTTCGGGGCCGCCGCAGCGCAATCTCGACTTCTATGCCGGCCCCTTCGGCCAGCGTCTGGTCAAGCAGACAGTCAATTTCGACGACCCCGGCATCTATCACCTCTATTACGGCGACGGCAACGGCACACCGGGATCGATCCTGACCTTCTTTCCGTTCGAGGCCGCGCGCAAGGGGCATGCCGGGGCCGGCATGGCCAGCGCGCTCGCCTACCGGGTATCGCCCGAAGGGCTTTCGATCCTGCGCGACACGCTCGCGCGACGGGGCACCGAGATTGAAGCCGCACGTCCGCGTTTCGACGCGCCGGTGCATGTCATGCGCGATCCCGACGGGCTTGTCATCGAACTGATCACGCAGGAGGACATCGCGGGCGACCGCCCCGAAGGATTCCATTCCGTCACGCTGTCGCTGACCGATCCGGCTCCGACGGCGCGGCTGCTGATCGATATTCTGGGCTATCGCGAAATCGGCGAACAGCGAGAGCCGGGCGGCATGCGCCTGCGTCTCGGCGCGCCCGGGAATGCGCCGGGGCGCCATGTCGATCTCTGGCGCGATGATCAGCCCGGCCGAGCCAAGCCGGGGGCTGGCACCATCCACCATGTCGCATTCCGCGCCCATGACGACGCACACCAGGCCGAGCTGCGCGCCGTTCTGATGGATGCCGGAATGCAGGTCACCGATCCCATCGACCGGCAGTATTTCAACGCCATCTATTTTCGCGAACCCGGCGGCGTCCTCTTCGAGATCGCAACCGACCCGCCGGGCTTTACCGCAGATGAGTCGCCGGATTCGCTGGGCCAGGCGCTGAAGCTGCCGCCACGATACGAATCCCGGCGCGCCGCGATCGAGGCGCGCCTTCCTGCGCTGCAGGTTCCGGAATGACCGCGGATCCGCACAGCGGTGCCCCGACCCTGCGTGCCGGCGCGCCGGCAGGTTCGGCGCGGCTGGGCCTGGTGCTGCTGCACGGGCGTGGCGGCGGCGCGGAGGATATGCTGGAGCTGGGCGCGGCGATGGGGCGGGACGACATCGCAGTCATCGCGCCGCAGGCAGCGGATCGTTCATGGTGGCCGGTCAGCTTTCTGGATCCTACCGCCGCGCTGCAACCATGGCTGGACTCGGCGCTGCGCAGGGTCGGGGAAGCCACGGCGATGCTGCACGACGAGGGGCTTGACCCGGGGCGCATCGCCGTTGGCGGATTCAGCCAGGGCGCTTGCCTGGCGCTGGAGCACGTCGCGCGGACGGGGGCACCGCTGCACGCCGTCGTCGCCCTGTCCGGCGGGCTGGTGGGCACCGGGGATGCGGCGGGCGAGGCATCCGCGCAGCTCTATGGTCGTCGCGACAAGCGCTTCGACTACAGCGCGCGGCTGGACGGGGTCCGCGCGCTTCTCGCCTGCCACGATCAGGACCCGCACATCCCCGCCGCGCGGGTCCGCCGCAGCGCGCAGGTGCTGACCGCCATGGGCGCGCAGGTAGATCTGCGACTGCATCGCGGCGCGTCGCACGGACTTGCAACCGGCGATCTGGAGGCCATGCGGGCGCTGCTGAGTGAAACGGTATAAGCCGCGGGCTTGCCCGCGCTACTCGGCCGCCACGGGTGCGGGATCGCCCAGCGCGACGATGTCCATCATGATGCGGTTGATCTCGAAATCCTTGGGCGTGTAG
>CAZMBT010000300.1:0-2971 GCA_964564395.1 uncultured Alkalilacustris sp. | reverse complement strand
CTGACCGGCATCGCCGCGCCGTTGCCGATGGTCAATGTCGATACCGACATGATCATCCCCAAGCAGTTTCTGAAAACCATCAAGCGCACCGGGCTGGGCAAGAACCTTTTCGATGAGATGCGCTATCTCGACGATGGCAGCGAGAACCCCGATTTCGTGCTCAACCAGCCAGCCTGGCGCAATGCAGAGATCCTGGTCACCGGCGAGAATTTCGGCTGCGGATCCTCGCGCGAGCATGCGCCCTGGGCGATGCTCGATTTCGGTATCCGCTGTGTCATCGCGCCGAGTTTCGCCGACATCTTCTTCAACAACTGCTTCAAGAACGGCATCCTGCCCATCGCACTGCCACAGGAGAAGGTGGACCAGCTGATGGAGGAGGCGCGCAAGGGCGCCAATGCCCGCCTCACCGTCGATCTGGAGGCGCAGACAGTCACGATCAGCGACGGCACCGAAATCGCCTTCGATGTGGATCCCTTCCGCAAGCACTGCCTGCTCAACGGGCTGGACGATATCGGGCTGACACTGAAGAAGGCGTCCGCCATCGATGCCTATGAAAATGCCGTCGCCAGCCAGCGGCCATGGGTCTGACGGCGCCCCCGCCTTGCCGGCACGCGTGACGCGTGTGCCGGCCGTCCTGGCCCAGCACAGGGCTCGGCATGGGGCCGAACGCGAAATCGTCGCGGGCGCGAACCGATTGCAAGGAGAACATCGGCGCCGGCCGAAGCATTCATGTCGCAATCAACGACGGCACAGGTGCCGTTTTGCAACGCCGAGTCACGGCAATCAGCCGAAGGTTGCGCAATTGCGCAAAACTGGGCAAGATTGCGGCGAAGATGAGGCAGTGCGCCAAATTGGCGCGGACGTAAGGGCACAGGGATCGGCAATGAACCGCCCGGCCATTGCGGAAGGAAAAGGGCAGTGATCTCGCAATTGACCGGCGCCGCCGTGCGTGCCTTGCTTGTGATGATGCTGGTCGCGATGCCGGCGCTGATCCTGCCGGATGTCGCGGTGGAGACGACCCAGGTCATCGCCCTTTTCGCGCTGATCGCCGCCGTGCTGACCTTCGCGGAGTACGCAACCACCTATCCCGGTCTGGTCGAGTTCCGGTATGCGCCGCCCTTCAACCGGCTCCGCTTCGCGACCCTGTTTCTCACGGTACTCATGCTCACGCTGCTGTCTGCCGGGCAGAGCGAAGCGTCGAGTTCGACGCGGCTGATCGAGGTTCTCGGCCTGCGCGTGTCGCAGTTGCTCGACTTTCCCTATTCGCCCGTACGCCTGGTGGCGCTGATGCTCTCGCCTGATGTCGGCGCCACGCATGTGCGCCAGGTCACGGCGGCGGCCGGGCTCAGCTATCTGACGTCGCTGCTCATGCTCGCCGTCTTCTGGAGCACGCTGCGGCTGCGCAACTGGCCGCTGGGGCCGCGCCCTTTCAATGTCTGGGTCAATCTGCCGACTTTCGACCCCACAGCCGGCGGCGATGTCGTGCACAGGCTGGAACGCGACGCCGCGGTCAATGTCGCACTCGGCTTCCTGCTGCCTTTCCTGATACCGGCGCTGGTGCGGCTGTCGTCGGCGCTGCTGCAGCCGGTCACGCTGGAGTCGCCGCAAACGCTGGTCTGGCTGATCTCGGCATGGGCTTTCCTGCCGGCGAGCCTGTTCATGCGCGGTATCGCGATGGGCCGGGTCGCGCGACTGATCCGCGAGAAGCGCCAGCGCGAGTTGCAAGGCGACGCGCCGGAGATGCAGCCGGCGTGACCGGACTGGCGCGCGCCCTGATCGCGGCGCTCCTGCTGAGCACCGCATCCGCCGGGGCCGGGACGCTGCGCATCGCCACCTACAATGCCGATCTTTCGCGCGACGGCCCGGGGTTGCTGCTGCGCGACCTGCTGGCAAATTCGCATGACCAGATCGAAGCGGTGATCGAGGTCATCGCCCATGCCGACCCGGATATCCTGCTGATCACCAAGTTCGATTACGATCACGGGCTGCGCGCGCTTTCCGCACTTGCCGACCGGCTGCAGGATGCGGGCGTGCCTTACCGGCATCGCTTCGCCCTGCGCCCCAATACCGGGATGACCACCGGCCGCGACCTGACCGGAGACGGCCGCAGCTGGACGGCGGACGACGCGCAGGGATACGGGCATTTTGCCGGGCAGGCCGGGATGGCG
Source organism: uncultured Alkalilacustris sp. (assembly GCA_964564395.1). Classification (GTDB taxonomy): domain Bacteria; phylum Pseudomonadota; class Alphaproteobacteria; order Rhodobacterales; family Rhodobacteraceae; genus Alkalilacustris. The sequence goes on along the minus strand of CAZMBT010000300.1, from coordinate 803 downwards.
CTGCTCTCGCGCCACCCCGTCGCGGACGGGGTGCGCGATTTCTCGGATTTCCTGTGGCGTGACCTGCCAGGCGCGCTGATCCCCGAGCGCGACGGCGCACCCTTTCCCTCGGCGGAGGTGTTCGAGATCCAGCGGCTCTCCACCACGGGGCACTGGGACGTGCCGATCGCCCTGCCTGATGGTCAGGTCCTCAACCTGCTGGCATTCTACGCGTCACCCCCCGTTTTCGGCGGCCCCGAGGATCGCAATCTGCGGCGCAACCATGACGAGGTCCGGTTCTGGACGCTGCTGCTCGACGGCGCGCTGCCGATGGCGCCACCGGAGCCGCCTTTCGCCGTCATCGGCGACAGCAATCTGGACCCGCATGATGGCGACGGAATGCACAAGGCGATGCGCGACCTGCTCGCCCATCCGGCCCTTCAGGACCCGACCCCCGCAAGCGCGGGGGCTGTGGCCGCCACCGGCGAGACCGAGGCGGTACAATCGGGCGATCCGGCGCTTGATACCACACATTGGCAGATGGCGGACGGGCCGGGCAATCTGCGCGTCGATTACGTGCTGCCATCGCGGGACCTCGAGGTCGTCGATGCCGGGGTGGTGTGGCCCGCGCCGGAGGAAACGGTGCCGGGTGGGCTGGCACAGGCCGTGCGGACGGCCTCGCGCCACCGGCTGGTCTGGGTGGATATCGCACTTGACGAATGACCCGCCACGGGCATCCGCGCCGCGCTTGACCCCCCGCCATGCAGGCGCTACGCGAACCCGGCATCATCCGCGAGGTATCATCATGTCCACCCCTTCCCTGC
>CAZMBT010000299.1:0-2977 GCA_964564395.1 uncultured Alkalilacustris sp. | reverse complement strand
CGACATGATCGCGCCGGAACGCGGTCAGGGCTCTGTCCGACAGGCGAGTCAGCTCGCGGTCGCGAAAGAAGACGCGGCCCTCGGTCGGCAGATCCAGCGCCCCCAGGATATTGAGCAAGGTGGACTTGCCCGACCCGGACGCGCCCAGCAGAACCACCATCTCGGCCTCATGCAGCGTCATGTCGACGCCGCGCAGGGCGTGCACGGCGCTCGGCCCGCTGCCATAGACCTTGGTTATGCCCTCGGTGCGAAATACCGGTGCACCGTCCATTCCTCACCCTCCGATACCCGCAACGGGTACCGCGCCCGCGAACTGGCTCCCGGTGCGCGCCGCGTTTGCTCAACGGATATACAGGCGCCGCCGGCGTCGTGCCAGAGATTCCCGCGCGCCGTGCCTCAGACGCTCCAGCTGCCCAGCACGTGCAGCGCGACCGCCGCGTAGAACACAAGGCTCGCGACCAGCACGAAAACATGCCAGATCGTCCGGTGAAAGGGCAGCCGGGGGATCAGGAAGAAAACGATTCCAACGGTATAGAGCCCGCCGCCGACGAAGATCAGGGTCCGTACTGCCGGTTCCATGGTCGCCAGAAAGCCCGCGCCGGCAAAGGCGCCGGCCCAGCCCATCCCCAGATAGAGCGCAAGCGCCAGCACCAGCCAGACCGCCCCCTCGCGCCCCAGCGTGCGCAACGCCGTGCCCAGCCCCGCAGCCACCCACAGCCCGATCAGCAGCGCCGTGCCCTGTCCGCCTGACAGCAGCGTGAAAGGTGTGTAGGTGCCCGCGATCTTCCAGTAGATCGCCGCGTGGTCGAGCCGCCGGAACAGCGCGCCCAGTCGATGCTGCGCGCCCATCTGGCACAGCGCCGAACACAGGATCATCGCAACCAGCGTGACGCCATAAACCGAGGTGCCCAGCACCGCGGGCAGGTCGGCGCCGCGGGTCGCGAGCGTGACCGCAACCAGCACCGGCGCGGCCAGCGCGACGATGGCCAGCCCCGCCACATGCACGACCGCATCCGACAGACGTTCGGCGCGGCTGTAGCGGGTGCGGGGGGCGAAGCAGTGTCGCATCTGCGCATCATACGCCGAGTCTCGCGCCACACCAAGCCGGACGCCACGTCACGCGACGCCGGCGCGGCGCGGCGGGTCACGGGCCGGGGTCGCGGGTCGGGGTCACGGGCCGGGCAGGAAACGGCTTTCGGCGCGCCGCGCAGCGGGCTAAAAGGCGCCCTGAACGCAGACCGAGGCCGCCATGACCGACCGCTCCTATCGCTTTACCGATGCCATCGTCCGCGCGCCCGCCGACAGCGCCGTCGCCGGGCTGCGCGCCGTCGACACGGGCGCGCCCGATCTGGCGCTGATGCGCCGCCATCACGCCGATTACGTCGCGGCGCTGCGCGAGGCGGGGGTTCGGGTAACGGTGCTCGACCCGCTGGAGGACCACCCCGACGCGCAGTTCGTCGAGGATACCGCGCTGTGCCTGCCCGAGGGGGCCGTGGTGCTGCGTCCCGGCGCGCCCTCGCGCCTTGGCGAAGCAGCGGCGATGGCGCCCGAGCTCGCGCGGTTCTACGCCGCGCCGCGCCGCATCGACGGGCCCGGCCATGTCGAAGGCGGCGACATCCTGACCACCGAGACCGAGATCCTGGTGGGCCGGTCGGCGCGCACCGATGCCGAAGGCATCGCCGAGCTGGCGCGCATCGTCGGCGACTGGGGCTATCGGCTGCGCGAGATCGCCACCCCGCCCGGAGTGCTGCATTTCAAGACCGATTGCGCGCTGCTCGACGCCGAAACCATCCTGACCACGCCGCGACTGGCCCAGGGCGGCGCGCTCGACGGGTACCGTCTGATCCACACCGCCGAGGGCGAGGAGGCCTGCGCCAACGTGATCCGGGTCAATGATCTGGTGCTGATGCCTGCCGGATTCCCGCGCACCGCCGAGACGCTGGATTCGGCGGGCTACACCCTGCGCGCGATCGGCAACAGCGAATGCGCCAAGCTCGACGGGGGGATGTCCTGCCTGAGCCTGCGCTTCACCCCGCCAGCCTGACAGGCCGGGACCCGCCGCGACGGAGCCGATGATGCCGGACACCCCGCCCAGCAACTTCAACATCCTCGCCATCGGCCAGGCGGGGCGGCTGACATACGAGGCCGTTCTGCTCGCCGCCAGCTTGCGCCAGACCAACCCCGACAGCGCCGCGCAGCTGTTCATCGCCGAGCCGCAGCCCGGCCCGCTCTGGCCCGAGGACCCGCGCATCCCCGAAGGCCCGGCGCGCGACATGCTGCACGAGCTGGGCGCGCGCATCGTGCCCTTCGAGTCGCATCATTTCGGTGCCGCCTATCCTTACGGCAACAAGATCGAGGGGCTGTTCGCCCTGCCCGAGGGCGAACCCTTCCTGTTTCTGGACACCGACACGCTGATCACCGGCGATCTGTCCACGCTGCGCTTCGATTTCGACCGCCCCGCCGCCTCGATGCGGCGCGAGGGGACATGGCCGCAGCCGCAGCTCTACGGCGCCGGCTACACCGAGATCTGGCGCAGCCTCTATGCGCGTTTCGGCCTCGATTTCGAGTCCTCGCTCGACCTGTCGCAGCCTGACGAATACTGGCGCCGCTATCTGTATTTCAACGCCGGCTGGTTCCATTACCGCTGCCCGCACGCTTTCGGCGCGCGGTTTCTGCACTACGCCACCAGCCTGCGCGACGACCCGCCCGACACGCTGGCGGCGCAATCGCTCGATCCGTGGCTCGATCAGGTGGCGCTGCCGCTGGTGGTGCACAGTCTGGGCGGCGGGCGCCCGGGGCCGGAGCTCGACGGCCTCGACGGGGATGTGAGCTGTCACTACCGGGTGTTGCCGCTGCTTTATGCGCGCGAATGCGACCGCGTCGTCGAGGTGCTCGAGGCAGCCACGGCCCCCAACCGCATCAAGAAGGTCCTCAAGGAACACCCGGCGATGCGCAAGATGATCTATCAGGGCAAGGG
>CAZMBT010000298.1:0-2978 GCA_964564395.1 uncultured Alkalilacustris sp. | reverse complement strand
GCCGGACCGGTCACGAAGGTCACGCGCGCGCCCAGATCGCGCAGCGCCGCCGCGACCGCCGCGCCCTGCCGCCCCGAGGACCGGTTGGCGATATAGCGCACCGGGTCGATGGGTTCATGCGTCGGGCCGGAGGTCACCACGGCATGGCGCCCGGCCAGCGGTCCGCCGCCCAGCGCGCCCTCGATGGCGGCGACAATCTCTTCGGGTTCGGCCATGCGGCCGGGGCCATACTCGCCGCAGGCCATGTCGCCGCTGTTGGGTCCGACACTGCGCACGCCATCGGCGGCCAACCGGTCGCGGTTGCGCCGCGTCGCGGGGTGCGCCCACATCCGCACATTCATCGCCGGCGCCATGAGCACCGGCTTGTCGGTCGCCATGAGCAGGGTCGAGGCCAGATCATCGGCATGCCCGCCGACCATCTTGGCCATCAGATCCGCGGTCGCGGGGGCCACCACGACCAGATCCGCGGCGCGCGACAGCTCGATATGGCCCATCTCGGCCTCGTCGGTCAGATCGAACAGATCCTGATAGACCCGCACTCCGGCGATGGCCGACACCGAAAGCGGCGTGACGAACTGGGCCCCGGCGCGCGTCAGCACGGGCGTCACCCGCATGTTGCGCGCGCGAAGGCGCCGGATAAGATCCAGCGTCTTGTAGGCGGCGATACCACCGCCGATGATCAGCAGAATGCGCCTGTCCTCGAGCATCGATACCCCTCCCGGCCTGATCCACCTTCTAGTGCGTTTCCCCGCCCGAGGGAACCGGCTGCACGCGCGGGTGTGACAGCCCGTGACATTGCCCCGGGCCGTCCCTATAAGGCGCGCGGAACGCGATACTCTGGACGGGACAGCATCATGATCAAGGTTTTCGGCCATCAGGCCCCCGATACCGATTCGACCGGCGCGCCGCTGATCTGGGCGTGGTATCTGACCGAAATCGCGGGCACGCCGGCGCAGGCGAAGCTGCTGGGCGCGCCCAACAGCGAAGCCCAGTTCGTGCTGGAACGCTGGGGCGTCGCACAGCCCGAGATCATCGACGACGTCGCCGAGGGCGAGCCGGTCGTGATCGTGGACACCAACAACCCCGCCGAGCTGCCCGCCGGAATCAACAAGGCCGATATCCGCGCCATCATCGACCACCACAAGCTGACCGGCGGGCTGGAAACCAAGGCCCCGATCGACATTACCGTCCGCCCGCTGGCCTGCACGGTGACGGTGATGCATCAGCTCATGGGCGACGCCGCCGCGCGCATGCCCGACGCGATCAAGGGGCTGATGCTGTCGTGCATCCTGTCGGACACGCTCGAATTCCGCTCCCCGACGACCACGGCGACGGATCGTGCGCTGGCCGAGGACCTCGCCGCCCAGCTCGGCGTGGATATTTCCGCCTATGCCGCCGAGATGTTCGCCGCGAAATCCGACGTCTCGGCCTTTTCGGATGCCGAGCTGCTGCGCATGGATTCCAAGACCTTCGAGCTGAGCGGCAAGACCCTGCGGGTGTCTGTGCTGGAGACCACGGCGCCCGATCAGGTGCTGGCGCGCAAGGACAGCCTGATGCGCAGCATGGCCGAGGTCGCCGCCGAGGACGGCGCCGACCGGGTGTTGCTGTTCGTGGTGGACATCCTCAATGAGGAGGCGACGCTGCTCATCCCCGACGACATGGTCCGCACCATCGCGCAGAAGAGCTTCAACGTGCAGCCCGACGGTGACACCGTGCTGCTGCCCGGCGTGATGAGCCGCAAGAAGCAGATCATTCCCGTTCTGGCGCTCTAGGCGCATCCCGATGGTCCCGTAAGAAAGGCCGACCATGACACGCATCATCGAAAGTCTGGCCGAGATATCATCGGGTTACGACACGCTGTTTTGCGACCTGTGGGGCTGTCTGCACAATGGCATCACACCTTTCCCCGAGGCGGTCGCGGCGGTGCGGTCCTTTCGCGAAGCGGGCGGGCGCGTGGTGTTGATGACCAACGCGCCGCGCCCTGACTGGGCCGTGGCGAAGATGCTTGCGAAGATGGACATGCCCGAGGATGTGCAGGACGTCATCGTCAGCTCGGGCGATGCGGCGCAGGCGGCGATGCTGCGCGGGGCGGTCGGGCGCGCGGTGTATCACATCGGCCCGTCCAAGGATGCCGGCTTTTTCGAACGCATCCCCGAGGAATTCGCCGATGCCCCGCCCATCGAGCGCGTGCCGTTTGCCAGGGCCGAGGGCATCGTATGCACCGGCCCGTTCGATGAGGACCGCGAAACCCCCGAGGATTACCGCCCCACCTTCCTTGCGGCCAAGGCGCGCGGACTCAAGCTGTTATGCGCCAATCCCGACATCATCGTCGATTTCGGGGATCGGCGCATCTTCTGCGCCGGGGCGCTTGCGGCGCTCTATGACGAGATGGGCGGCGAGAGCCTGTATTTCGGCAAGCCGCACCCGCCGATCTACGATCTGGCGCGCAACAGGCTCGCGGCGATGGGGCACACGCCCGAACGCGTGCTGGCCATCGGCGACGGGCTGCAGACCGACATCAGGGGCGCGCTGCTCGAGGATATCGACTCGGTGTTCGTCACCGGCGGGCTGGCCGCCCAAGAAACCGGCACCGAACGCCAGCCCGACCCGCAGAAGCTGCGGCAGTATCTGACACAACAGCAGAGCGATCCGACCTTCAGCATCGGCTATCTGCGCTGATCACCGGGGCAACGCCTGCGCAAGCTTGGATCGCCGCACATATCTTTCGGGTAATTATATTGCGCAACCAGGTCGCCACCGTTATGCTGCAGCGCGACGAACCCAGCGATCCGAGGCGCCCATGGATGCGATGCCGGTCAATGACAATCTTCCGCGCGGCACGATCTGCATCGAGGAGATCGAGATCGGGATGCAGCGCGAGTTGCGCAAACAGATCACCGACCGCGACATCGCGCTGTTCGCCGAGGTCTCGACCGACCGCAACCCGGTGCATCTGGACGACGCCTATGCGCGCGAGA
>CAZMBT010000297.1:0-2981 GCA_964564395.1 uncultured Alkalilacustris sp. | reverse complement strand
TGGGCGGACGCGCCATCACCGAGGTGGTCACCGTCAACGGCGCGCGCGTGATGCTGGAGAATGGCGGCTGGGGGCTGGTGCGCGCCTCGTCCAACACCCCCAATCTTGTCGTGGTCTGCGAAAGCCCGGACAGCCGGGACGAGCTGAAGGCCATTTTCGCCGACCTCGACGCCGTCATCCGCACCGAGGACTCCGTGGGCGCCTACGACCAGACGATTTAGCGCGAGTGGCGCCGGATCGGGCCCGCAACCCGGGGGTCGCTTGCGGCACGGGCATGTGCCCGCCCCGCCGCCGTCCCGGATCAGCCGCGCCGCGGCAGCGCGCCGGTTTCGACATAGCGCAGGATATCGACGACCTGCTCGGGGGTTTCGGCGACGGCCAGCGCGGCGGCGTCCACCTCCTTGAGCGCATGGGTGTGCTCGGGCGGATGCAGCACGATGAGCGGCGTGCCCAGTGCCGCGGCATAGCCCGCCTCGAAGGCCGCGTTCCACTGCTTGTACTTGTCGCCAAAGCGCACCACGACGATATCGGCCTGCTCCAGCGCCGTGCGGGTGCGGATGGCGTTGAGCTTGGCCCCCTTGTGATCGTGCCAGAAGGCGTTGTCCTCGGCGCCCAGGATCGCTGCGCCGCAATCATCGCTGGCGCCGTGGTCGGTGACCGGGCCCGAGAATTCCAGATCGAGGCCCTGCGCGCCGTCCCGGATCCGGTCGCGCCAGTCGGTGTGGATCTCGCCCGACAGATAGATATTGCGTGTCATGCGTCGTCTCCTTCTTCGGACTTGCGATCAGGTTCGGCGGCGGGTGGCGCCGCGGCATGCAACAGCGCCGCCACATCCGAATCCGCCACCTGATCAAAGCGACGGTAATACTGCCCCACCGCGCGGAACCCATGCGGCGCGTGCAGGCAGATGACCGTGTCGGCATCTTCGCGCAGCCGTGCCAGCGTATCGGGCGGCGCCACCGGCACCGCGACGATGATCCGCGCCGGGTCGCGCGCGCGCAGGCCACTCAGCGCGGCGCGCATCGTCGCCCCGGTGGCGACCCCGTCATCCACCACCACCGCATCGCGCCCCTGCAACGGCACGGGCGGGCCGGGATTGAGACGGGCGCGCCGCTCGGCGATGGCGGCGCGCTCACGCGTGATCGCGGCCTCCAGATCGTCAGGCCATACCCCCGCGCGGCGCAGCACATCGTCATTGAAAACCGGCGCACCGCCCTCGACAAGTGCACCGGCCGCGAGTTCCGGCATACCGGGCAGGCCGATCTTGCGCACGATCAAGACATCCAGCGGCGCCGTCAGCCGCCGCGCGACCGGCGCCGCCACCGGCACGCCGCCGCGCGGCAGCGCCAGCACCACCGGGTCGCGCAGAGCCAGCCGCGCCACGTCTTCTGCCAGCGCCTCGCCCGCGGCTTGCCGATCCTCGAACATGCGCCCCTCCGTTGCGCGTGGCCGTGCTATCCGCGCAGCACGGCGCCGGTGGCCTTGCCCACCTTGTCGATGATGCGCGCGGCCACGGCCTCGATCTCGGCATCCGTGAGCGTCGCGCGCGTGGGCTGCAGCCGCACGGTTATGGCCAGCGATTTGCGGCCCGCGCCCATCTGCTCCTCGGCCCGTGCGCCCGTGAACTCGTCAAAGACACGCACCTCGGAAATCAGCCCCTTATCGGCGCCCTGCGCGGCAGCCACGACATCCTGTGCCTCGACACGCGCATCGACGACGAAGGCGAAATCGCGCTCCACCGCCTGCAGATCATGCAGCGTGAGCGCCGGACGCGTGGTGGTCCGGCTGCGCGGCTGCGGCACCGCGTCGAGCAGCACCGTGAAGGCGACCGCCGGCCCCTTCACATCGAGCGACCGCAACACCCTCGGATGCAGCTCGCCGAACTGCGCCAGCACGCGCTTGGGCCCAAGCGTCAGCGCGCCGGAGCGCCCCGGATGGAACCAGCCCGGTGCGCTGCGCGCAATCCGCATCTTCGCCGGCGCCTGAACGGCCGAGAGGATCGCCTCGGCATCGGCGCGCGCGTCGAACACATCGACCGGACGGCGCGACCCGTGCGGATCGCGCGGCGCCACCGCGCCGACCAGCAGCCCGGCCGCCGCAACATGCTGTTCGCCTGGTTCGCCGCCGGTAAAGGCCGGTCCGACCTCGAACAGCGCCAGATCCGCGACCCCGCGCGCCTGATTGCGCGCCGCAGCCCGCAGCAGGCCGGGCAGCAGATCGGGCCGCATATGCGTCATCTCGGACGAAATCGGGTTGTCCAGCCGCACCGCGTCATCCCCGCCGCCGAACAACGCGGCCGCCTCGGCATCGATGAAGGAATAGCTGACGCATTCATTATACCCCAGCGCCGCGAGGGTGCGCCGTGCCGCGCGTTCCTGCCGCTGTGCGCGGGTCAGCACCGGCGCCGACACACCGGTGCGCGGGCGCGCCATGGGCTGGCCCTCAAGCTGTGACAGCGAAGCGATGCGCGCCACTTCCTCCACCAGATCGGCGGAGTCCTGGATGTCGGGGCGCCAGCTTGGCGGAACGGCGCGGCCGTTTTCCACCTCGAAACCCAGCGCCTGCAGCGTGGCGCGCTGCGTTGCTTCGGGGATGTCCAGCCCGACCACCCGCGTCACGCGCGCCGGATCGAAGACATAACTGCGGGCCGTATCGGGCACCGCACCGTCGCGCACCACATGCGAGGGCGCCCCGCCGCACAGATCGAGGATCATGCGCGTCGCCGCCTCCAGCCCCGGCTCGGTGAAGGCCGGATCGACACCACGCTCGAAGCGATAGCGCGCATCCGAGGTGATCTTGAGCGCGCGCCCCGTCGCCGCGATGGTGATGGGGTCCCAATAGGCCGACTCGAGGAACACGTCCGTCGTCTCTGCGGAACACCCCGAGGCCGCGCCGCCCATGATCCCCGCGATGCTTTCGGGCCCGTTATCGTCCGAGATCAGCATCATGCCCTCGGCGATCTCGTATTCGGCCTCGTCGAG
>CAZMBT010000296.1:1213-2981 GCA_964564395.1 uncultured Alkalilacustris sp. | reverse complement strand
GGGATCAGGACGCGGCGAAGCCCGCGGCGATCACGAGCAGCAGCAGCGCCGGAACCCACAGGTTCGTCGGCTGTGCCTGCGTGTCTTCGATGATGATTTCCGGCTCGACGACCGGCTCATCATACTTGGTGGTGTGGCCGCCCGCAAATGCGCCAGTGGCAGCGACGGAAAATGCGGCAGCAAGAGCGATCTTCTTCATTACGTCCTCCGTTTCGTTGCCCTTCGCCAGACATGTCGAGGATGGCGGGGGCATACATGACTGTACCTCGCGAAACTTTTGTTTGCACCTTGGCGTCCGAATTGCAACGGCGGCGCGACCGGAACATGGAAATCAAGGCGCAGCATCGTCATATTCGCAACACCTTGAATCCTCGCGACACATGGGTCGCGGCATGCACGATGCGACAGCGACGCTGCGTTGCAGGATTGCGACATGTTTGATCCTGCGGCGACAAAACGGTAAGAGCGTTCAAAGCCAATCTTGCGGATGATTACATGCCCCGTCTTCTCTCGGTCTTCAGCCTCGTCGCCGCCCTCGTTCTGGCCGCCTGCGCGCCCACACAGCCGGTGCGCATGGGCGCCGACGGGCGTCCCGTGCCGCAGGTTTACAACATCTCCGACCCCGACGCGGTGCGCTTTCGGATGGAAGATGCGCTCAACACGATGCGGCAGGCGCGCGGACTGCCGCGCGTTTCGCTCAATGCGAGTCTGAACGCCGCGGCCGAACGCCATGCGCGCGACATGTCGCGCCAGGAGCGGCCCTGGCATTTCGGCTCGGACGGGTCGTCGCCGTTGGAGCGGGTTGCCCGCGCCGGCTATCGCGGGACCATGGTCGGCGAAACCGTGTCCGAAACCTTCGAGAACGAGCTGCAGACCCTCAACGCGTGGATGGAGGACCGGGTGACGCGCACCGTGCTGACGAACCCCCGCGCGCGCGATATGGGGCTGGGCTTTCATCAGGACCCCAACGGCAAGCTGTGGTGGACGCTTGTTCTCGGCGACCCGCGCGCAGAGCAACGCGTCCCCACCAGCTGAGCGCGACGCGCCCGGTTCAGTCGCGCGCGTCGCCGCCGATCTGACGCTCGATCCGTTCGAGCCGCGTGAGCACCTCATCGCGGTAGGCGTCGGTCTTGACCACGTCCTCGGCGTGATGGGCGTCCTGCATCGAATTGACGATCAGACCGACCAGAAGGTTCACCACCGCAAAGGTAGTCATCATGATGAAGGGAACGAAGAAGGCCCAGGCGTAGGGGTAGACCTCCATCACCGGGCGCACGATGCCCATCGACCAGGATTCGAGCGTCATGATCTGAAACAGCGAATAGGCCGAGCGCCCGATCGTCCCGAACCATTCCGGAAAGCTGTCCTGAAACAGCATCGTCGCCATGACCGCACCGATATAGAAGATCATCGTCATCAGCAGGAACACCGAGCCCATACCGGGCAGCGCCTTCAGGAACCCCTCGACCACACGGCGCAGGCTGGGCGTGACCGACACCACCCGCAGCAGACGCAGGATGCGCAGCGCCCGCAGCACCGCGAAGGCCCCCGCCCCCGGCATCAGTGCGATTCCCACGATGACGAAGTCGAAAACGTTCCAGCCGGAGCGGAAGAAGCTGAAACGCTGAGCATACATCTTCAGCCCGATCTCGATCACGAAGATCGACAGGCACAGCCGGTCCAGCGCGATGATCAGGGGGCCGAAACGCTGCATCAGATTGCCCGACGTCTCCATGCCCAGCAGCACCGAGTTGAACAGGATGACGCC
>CAZMBT010000296.1:0-1113 GCA_964564395.1 uncultured Alkalilacustris sp. | reverse complement strand
AGCGCGATCTCGCCCTTGCGCGACACGCCGGCCTCGGTCACCGCCTCCAGCGCCGGCAACACTGCGATCAGGTCGGGATGCAGCAGGTGACACTCGGGGATGTCGGTGACCATATCGGAGGCGCGTGCGTGAAACCCGACCACGGGGCCACGCTTCAGGCGCCGTCCCGAAAGCGTCGCCCGCCGCCGTGCGCGCGGTGGCGACACGTGCAGATGCGCTACCGTCGCCTCGATACCCTGCGCGGCCAGCGCCCGGCGCACGACATCCTGTTTCCATTCGGCAACGAAGGCATCCGAGGCATGCATCAATGCACACCCCCCGCAATGGCGGTAATGCGTGCAAGGGGCGGCGACCCGATACGGCGACGGCTCAAGGATACGCGGCTGCTCCATGCGCCCGTCGTCGATCACACCCTCGACATGCTCGTCGGGAAGGGCGCGTGGCACGAAGACCCCATCGGCCACACCATCACCGCGATGGCCGAGCCGCTCGATCCTGACCTGTGTGACGGGCGCATCGCTCATCAGGACCTCACGACGCGTCGGGCGAGCCGCTCTGCGACGCCGGGCCAGCCCGGGCCAGACGCCGCGCGGGAGAAAAGGCGTATCCCTCCGGCGACAGGATCGTCGCCTCGCGCAGCCCATGCGGCTTGTCGGTCGGCGGTTCCATGACGACGCCGCCGGCCTCGGGCCCCATTGCGCCAGCACGCGCGCAGGCCGCATCGGGGTCGACATCGAACAGATAGAGCTGCACCCCCGCGCCGCGCGGCGGGTTTTCAGGCAGCAGATCGATCAGCGGATGGGCACGGAAGGTCGGATCGGCATGCAGCTGCATCAGCATGGAGTCGTGGCTCAGGATGGCGAAATCATCGCTCAGGCGATGCACCCCCATCTGCAGAACCTCCGCGGCAAACGCCGCCATCGCCCGTACATCGCGACACAGCAGGTTCAACCCGACACCGCGAAGCGATTGCCCGAACTCTGCCGGGGTCGCGCGCTCAAGATCCATGCTCACACCCCTTTGAAAACAGGGCGGGTCATTCCGCCGCGTCGCGCAGACCTATAAATCCTCCGGATTGGCGATTCCAGTAGCGCGCATACACGCCAGCTTGCG
>CAZMBT010000295.1:0-2984 GCA_964564395.1 uncultured Alkalilacustris sp. | reverse complement strand
GGCATGTTCATCGCCCGCGTCAGCCGCGGCCGCACGGTGCGCGAGTTCATCACCTGCGTGCTGCTCATCCCGACCATCGTGTCCGCGATCTGGATGACCGCCTTCGGCGGCACCGGCATCGACCAGGTCATCAACATGGTCGATGAAAGCGCCGTGTATGGCTATGTCATCGCGACCTACAATGACACGCTGTCGTTGTTCGGCATGCTGTCGGATCTGCCGCTCGCGGGGCTGACCTCTACGGTCGCGGTCATCCTTGTGATCGTGTTCTTCGTGACCTCGTCGGATTCGGGTTCGCTGGTGATCGACACGATCACGGCCGGGGGCAAGATCAACGCGCCGGTTTCGCAGCGTGTGTTCTGGGTGATCTTCGAGGGCCTCGTGGCGGCAACGCTGCTGATCGGGGGTGGACTTGTGGCCTTGCAGGCGGCGGCCGTGTCGACGGGCCTGCCCTTTGCGATCGTGCTGCTCCTGGCCAGCTATGCGCTGATCAGGGGCCTCATGCAGGAGCCGCGCTGAGGGGCGCGACACTTTTCACAGAGCAAGGGGGCGCCCGATCGGGCGCCCCCTTTTGCCTGCCGCGTGTTGCGGACGCGCGTCTGGCAGGCTAAGCAATGCCCGCCGCGCGAGCGCGCGGCTGCCGCCGTCCTTCGGCGCGCAGTCTTGCAAAGGGGCCGACGGGATGAAGCAGTATCTGCAGGCGCTGGCGCAGATCCTCGAGGAGGGCGTGCCGTCGGATGACCGCACGGGCACCGGGACGTTGTCGGTTTTCGGCATGCAGATGCGCTACCCTCTGTCCGCAGGCTTCCCGCTGGTGACCACCAAGAAGGTGCATCTGCGCTCAATCATTCACGAGCTTCTGTGGTTCCTCGCCGGTGACACCAACATCGCCTATCTCAAGCGCAACGGCGTCTCCATCTGGGATGAATGGGCGGATGCCGGCGGCGATCTGGGGCCGATCTACGGTCATCAATGGCGCCGCTTCGCGACGCTTGAGCCGGCCGGGACGGACGGCGCGGGCACGCCGCTTTTCACCGCAGGGCATCGCGACCAGATACGCGAGCTGGTCGATGCGATCCGCGCGACCCCCCATAGCCGCCGGCTGATCGTTTCGGCATGGAACCCGGCCGATGTGCCGCGCATGGCGCTGCCGCCCTGTCACACGCTGTGGCAGGTGCGCGTGCTGGACGGCAAGCTGCATCTGCAGCTTTACCAGCGCTCGGCGGACATGTTTCTGGGTGTACCCTTCAATATCGCCTCCTATGCGTTGCTGACGCAGATGCTGGCGCATGTAACCGGGTATCAGCCGGGCGATTTCGTGCATTCCATCGGCGACGCCCATATCTACAGCAACCACATGGATCAGGTGCGCACACAGCTCGCGCGCCAGCCGCAACCTCTGCCGCGGATGCGTATCCGCCGGCAGGTCGAGGATATCTTCGACTTCCGTTTCGAGGATTTCGAACTCGTCGGCTACGACCCGCATCCCGCGATCCGCGCGCCGGTCGCTGTCTGAGGCGGCCGGATGCTGACCCTTGTCGCAGCGCGGGCGCGCCACGGTGCCATCGGGCGGGGCGGGACAATCCCGTGGTCCGCGCCGGAGGATCTGGCCTTCTTTCAGCGCGAGACGCTCGGCGGGGCGCTCATCATGGGGCGGCGGACATGGGACAGCCTGCCGCGCAAGCCGCTGCCCCGGCGTCTGAACATCGTCGTCGCGTCGCGCCCCGACGACGGCGCGTCGCAGCGCGATGAGGCGAAGCGGGTTTCGTCGCTGGATGCGGCGCTCGGCGCGGCGCGGGAGGCCGGGTATGCGCGCATCTACGGTATCGGGGGCGCGCGCGTCTATGCGGGGCTGATGCCGCATGCGGACCGGCTGCTGATTACCGAGGTTGCGCTGGATGTCGAAGGCGCCGACACCTTCTTTCCGACCTTCGATCCGGCGGACTGGTACATGGGGGTGCGCATGACACTGCGCGAGGCGGCACCGCGCTGTGTGGTGCAGGAATATTTCCGTCGAGGCTGCTGAGGACGGCCACGAACAGGCGGTGCGTCACCCGGCATCCGGCGAGTCCGCCTCTTCCTGCGGGCCTTCGACATGGGCGCGGAAATTGTCGAAGAACTGGTCGGCCATCTTCTTGGCAAAGCCATTGATCAGGCGCGAACCGAGCTGCGCGAGCTTGCCGCCGACCTGCGCTTCGACGTCATAGGTCAGCTCGGTGCCGTCCTCGACGTCCCGCAGCCGGACGACGGCGCCACCCTTGGCAAAGCCGGCGACCCCGCCCGATCCCTCGCCCGCGATGCGATATCCTTCCTGTTCGACAACGTCCGACAGCGTGACCTTCCCCTTGAACGTCGCCTTCACGGGGCCGACCTTCTGCTTGACCACGGCCTCGAACCCCTCCTCCGGGGTGCCGGTCAATTCCTGGCATCCGGGGATGGAGGCCTTCAGCGTGTCGGCATCGATGAGGTGGGCCCAGACCGTGGCGCGGTCGGCTGCGATGATGCGGCTGCCATTGAGTTCCATGGGCCTGTCTCCCTGTGCTGCGTTTCGGCGGATATGGTTAGGCGGCGCGGCGCATCTGGTAAAGCCCTGTCTGCAGAGGGAAGGCCATGCCTCGGAAGTCGTCACGTGCCGATCTCGTAAGGCAGGATGTCGCGGCGGTCGGGGTCGATACGCAGGCGCTGCTCGATCGGCGGAACGGCGCGCTGGTGGCAGTCGGGCCGCTCGCAGATGCGACACGAGATGCCGATCGGCTCGAACGCCTGCGGCCGCGTCAGGTCCAGGTCATCCGCATATACCAGGCTTGCGGCATGGGCGATCTCGCACCCCAGCCCGATGGCGTAGCGGCGCACCGGCGCGGTGAAGGCGCCGCCGGGCTTGGAGACATCGCGCGCAAGGCAGAAATAGCGCATGCCGTCCGGTGTCTCGGCAAGCTGGCGCAGGAAGCGCCCCGGCGTCTCGAAGGCGCGATGCACGTTCCACA
>CAZMBT010000294.1:0-2985 GCA_964564395.1 uncultured Alkalilacustris sp. | reverse complement strand
TCGGCGAAGCCCTTGACCGTCATGTCGCTGTCGATGCCGAACACCTCGCGCACCGAGATATCCTCGGTCGGTTTCGCCGTCGTGTCCATGTTTCCGTCTGCCATTGTGGTCCTCGAATTGCGGGCCCGGTTCTCGCCCCCGCCTGTTCCTGAAGTATATTGCGCATGCGTGCAAGGGAAAGGCCTGTCGCCTCACCCGGCCTTGCGAAACCGCAAGAAGGTGAACATGCCAAGGGGCGGGAAGGAGGTGCGTTCCTCCAGCTCAAGGCCCGGCACGCCCATGATTCGGTCCTGCTCGAAATCGGAATGCCAGCCCAGCAGGTTGGCCAGCGGTGCCGCGCCGCGCTCCATGAGGGCGAGGGCCCCGCTCTCGCGCTTGAAATGGTTGAGGATCAGCACCTCGCCGCCGGGCTTGCACACCCGCGCCATCTCGCGGATGACCTTTTCGGGTTCGGGCACCACCGAGACGAGATACATCCCCACCACGATGTCGAAGCTGTCATCGGGATAGTCGAGCTTGCGCGCATCCATGTCGCGCAGCTCGACGACATGATCGAGCCCCCGCTCCGCGACCTTGGCGCGCGCCTTCTCCAGCATCTCGCGCGAGACATCCATGCCGGTGATGCGCAGATGCGGCTGGTATTCGGGCAGGGTCAGCCCCGTGCCGACACCCACCTCGAGCACGGATCCGGCGCGCGTGTTGATGTAGCGCACCGCGCGCCGGCGCCCGGCGCCGGTGACGCGCCCGAAGGTGCTGTCATAGATCGGTGCCCAGCGCTTGTAGCTCCTGTCGACGGCCTCGATGTCCATCTTCCTGTCCTTTCCTCAGCGCGCCTTGCGGCGGCGCGATGTCACGCCGACCCATATCAGCGTCCCCGCATACACCAGATCGAGGACGACGAAAAACAGCCAGACCCGGGTGAGCATGACGCCGACAAGGACCGCCGCCGCGATGAGTACCCAGGGCGCACGCTCGCGCGGGATTCGCAACGCGCGCGGCGACAGCGTCGGCACCCTGCTGACCATCAGCAACGCGATCAGCCCCAGATAGGGCGCCACGATCAGCGGATGGCGCGTGAAATCGAACAGCTCCGCATGGGTGGCAAAAACCGGCAGCAGCGCGAGGAGCGCCCCCGCCGGCGCCGGCACCCCCACGAAACGCGGCGCGACCTTGGAGCGTTCCGGAATCGGTGCTGCGAGCCCCACATTGAAACGCGCCAGCCGCAGGCAAGCGCCGATCACGTAGATCAGCACGAAGATCCAGCCCGTATCGGGCGCGTCGCTCAGCGCGAAGAAAAACACCACGATCCCGGGCGCGACCCCGAAACAGACGAAATCCGACAGCGAGTCAAGCTCGGCGCCGAGGGCGGATTCGGCGCGCAACCGCCGCGCCGTGGGGCCGTCGAGCCCGTCAATCACGGCGGCGAGCACGATCAGCCCGGCGGCGATCTCGAAGCGCCCCTCGATCGCGAAGCGGATCGCCGTGAGCCCGGCACACAGCCCCAGTATCGTCAGCAGGTTGGGCAGCAGCGTCAGCAGCGGCAGCGGATCGCGGGGGCTGCGCTTGCGGGCCATTACTGGACCCGGCCGGGGCGCGCGGGCTCGTCGCTCGCAAGGTCGGCGATGACGGTTTCTCCGGCCACGGTGGTCTGCCCCTCTGCGACAAGAGGGGCGACGCCGTCCGGCAGATAGACATCGAGCCGCGAACCGAAGCGGATCATGCCGAAGCGCGCCCCGGTCTGCAGCGCGGCGCCTTCGCTGACCTCGCACAGGATACGCCGCGCCACGAGCCCGGCGATCTGCACCACGCCGATCTCGCGCCCGTCGTCAAGCGCGATGACCAGCCCGTTGCGCTCATTGTCAGCACTCGCCTTGTCAAGCGCGGCGTTGACGAACTTGCCGGGCCGGTAGGCGATGCGGGTGACGGTGCCGCCGGCAGGCGCACGGTTCACATGGCAGTTGAACACATCCATGAAGACGCTGATGCGGATGCGCGGCTGCGCACCCAGGCCAAGCTCTTCGGGCGGCGCGGCAGGTCCAACGCCCGAGACCACGCCGTCGGCCGGGCTGACCACGAGGCCCGCGCGATCCGGCGTCACGCGTGGCGGATCGCGAAAGAAGTAGTAGCACCACACGGTCAGGCCGAGCCCGATCCAGCCCAGCGGCGCCCAGATCAGGAACAGCACCAGCGTTGCCGCCGCGAAGCCCGCGATGAAGGGATATCCCGCCCGATGGACGGGCATGACGAGGGAAGAGAAGGTGTCGCCCGGCACGCCCGGCTCCTTGTCGCTGGGCCGCCTCAGTCGCGGAAGTTGCGGCTTTCCTTGATCTGCTCCCAGGCCCACACGACCTCTTGCAGGCGATCCTCGTCGGCGCGGGTGCCGCCGTTCATGTCGGGGTGCAGATCCTTGACCAGGCTCTTGTACTGGGCACGGATCTCGGCGCGGCTCCAGTGGTCGCGCCCGTCCAGGATCTCCAGCGCACGCCGCTCGACCGCGGGCAGGCGGCGGGTGCCGGTCTGGGCACGGCCGGGATTCTGCGTCGCTTTCTCGCCCAGCAGCTCGTGCGGGTCCTCGATGCCCAGACGCTGCCATGCGCGGCTTTCGTCCTTGCTGCCGAAAGGACGCGTCGCGCGGCCCCAGACGCGCTCATTCTCCAGCGTCTCGGACATCTCGTCGTCGCTCTGCCCGTGGAAGTAGTTCCACTTCAGGTTGTACTCGCGCACATGGGTCCGGCAGAACCAGAAATATTCATCGAGCTGCTCAGGCGATTTCGGCGCGCGGTACTGGCCACGTTCGGTGCAGCCGGGGTGTTCGCACTGGCGCTGCGATGTCTCGAAAGCCCCCGACATGCCGCGTTTGCCGCGGTTGCGACGCTTCTTGTCCGCAGAGACACGAATGTCGAAATCAAACGGTGAACGCTGAGACATCAAACGGCCCTTTCCGACTCGGGGGCGTGAGTTTAGGTGTTTTGACGACGCATTGAA
>CAZMBT010000293.1:0-3000 GCA_964564395.1 uncultured Alkalilacustris sp. | reverse complement strand
TCTCCATGGCGAGCAAGTTCCGCCGCTATGGCGTGCCGCTCGAGGATCTGGTGCAACAGGGCAATCTCGGGCTGATGCGCGCTTCGGAAAAATACGACCCCGACAATGGCGCACGCTTTTCGACCTATGCGCGCTGGTGGATCAAGGCGTCGATGCAGGATTACGTGATGCGCAACTGGTCTCTGGTACGCACCGGGACGAATGCGGCGCAAAAAAAACTGTTCTTCAACATTGGCCATGCCCAGGCGCGCGCCGAGCGCGAAATGCAGAACCAGCCGCCCGACTCTGCGGAGGCCGACAACCACAGCATCCGCGCCGAGATCGCCCGTCATCTGATGGTGCCGGAAGCACAGGTGGAAACGATGATGGGACGGATGGCGGGACCCGATCTGTCGTTGAACGCTCCGCAAGGTGACGATGAAGGCGCGCGCGAATGGATCGAGCTTCTGGAGGATGATGCCCCCGTCACCGAGGACGCGGTCCTCGAGCGGCTCGACGCACACACCCGGCATTCCGCCCTCGCCGAGGCTATCAGCGCCCTGCCCGACCGTGAGCAGCGTATCGTGCAGCATCGTCACCTCGCCGATGAACCTCTGACCCTGACCCAGCTTGGCGCGGATATGGGGATCTCCAAGGAGCGGGTGCGCCAGCTCGAGGAGCGTGCGCTACAACGTCTGCGCCGTTCTCTGGAGAAGGCACAGGCCGCCCCCGCCGCCGCCTGACGCGGGCGGCGGCGGGTCCAACGGCTTGGTCAGGGCAGGGTCAGCACCGCCGAAACCGGCGCCAGCTGCACGCTCTGCGCCCGCCCGTGCAGACGCCACTCCATCAGCGCGGCCAGCGTATCGGGTCGGGCATGCCCCAGAACGATCACACCGCCCTGCTGCGCGGCGCGGAACGCCGCTCGGTCCAGATAGCGGCGCATGGTCTGGATATTCTCCTCCTGCGCGTCGAGCACCCGGAAGACCTGCCCCTGCGTCAGCCCCATGCTCTGCGCCAGCTGCGCCGCCGGGTTCAGCCCGTGATCCTGCGTCATCAGGGCATGGCCCTCCACCTGCAGCTCAGGCAGGATCTGCTGCGCGAGAAGCCGATCACCCTGAAAGGTGCCCTCGGGCGGGCGGTCGAGCAAACCGATGGCCTCCGGCACCCGCACGAGCGCTTCGCCGACGCGCTGTGCGGGCGCGTCGTCGTTCAGCCCGTCCGGCGCAAGCGCCATGACCTCATGCCCGGCGATACGATAGCTGCGCGCCGCCTCCGCGGCTCCGTCATCCGCAGGGTCGAGCGCGACGGTCACCGGGAACGGCAACTCGGCAATACGCGCGCGCATCGCGGGATCGGCACCATCATCCACGAAAATAACGGCAAACAGCGGCGCGTCCCCGTCAGGGACGAAATCCGCGGCATGGCGCGTCAAGGCGGGCGCGCGCGCCTCCTGTGCGTCAGGGGCGTCCGCGTCGGGGTCGAGCTGCGCCGTATCGGCCGGCGCCGGCTCGGCGGCGATGCTTGGCAAGCGCCCGGTGCGCACCTGCTCGGCAGGGGGGACGGGCGCGGGGCGTGGCGGCGCCTCGACGCGCAGAGCCGACCCATCCGCAAGGGGCCCGGGACGCCCCGGCGCGACCGACGGCGCGCGCGGTAGAGGATCGTGCTCGGCCAATCGCGGCAACACGGGCGCGGCGCTTGTCGCACCGACTCGCGGCATCGGGGCCGCAGCTGCAGCCTGCACACGCCGTGGCGCATCCGGCTCGTGCAACGGCGTCAGCGCGGCGTCGGCGGCGCGCGGCGCCGGCCCTGCCTCCCCGGGCGCAGCCGGCGCGAAGGCCGCCGACGGCACCGCGCCCTCCAGCGGCCCGGGAGGGATTGCGTGCGGGGCATCCGGTGCCACGCCCGCCGCGGGCAGCGGCGCAGCGGCATGCCGCGCCGGCACCGCGACGTCGCTGCGCGGCGGAGCGGTGCGCGCCGATCCCATCACGACCGTTCGCGCGGGGGCGGGATCGGCAAACGGTGCGACAGCCCGCTCCAACGGCCTGTCGCGCCGCACGGTTGCAGACGGAGCGACAGGCACCGCCGCCGCCAGCCCGGCCACGGATGCCTGCAACGGTGCCGTACTTCCCGCCAGGGGCGGGCCCGACGGATCGCCGCGCCGCGGCGCCGGATCGCGGGCGATTTCAGCAACATCTTCGCGCGGCACGCGTTGCGTTGCCACGCCCGACGGCACTTCGAGGCCGGGCGCCGGCGACGGAGCGTCAACGGGCCTGTCGCGCGCCGGTTCGGCCGGGGCAGTCGCAATGCCGGCCGGCTGCGCCGGCGCGCGGGGCGCCGGCTCGAGCGGATCGATCACCGGCGCATCGGATGGTCCCGGCGGCGACGCTGCTACGGGGTCCGTGACGGAAATCTCCGGCGGGGCACGCCCCGGCACGGCGGGCGCCACGGTTTGCGGAGCCTCCGGCGGCGGCGCGACAACCGACAAGATCACCAGCCCCCCGGCCACGACCAGAATCCCTGTCAACAAGCCGAAAAACAGTCCCTTGAACAAATGCGCCTCCTGGACGGCCCGAATATGGCCTTGCACCCCGCGGCCTTGACCCCGGAGCACCGCTCGGCTCATGTATAACGACACCCGCCGCCCGGTTCACCCCCGAAAAGGCGATCGCGGCGCGCGGGCGCACCCTGTGGAAGGAATGACCCGTCGATGATCCTGCTGATCGACAACTACGACAGCTTCACCTGGAATCTGGTGCATTATCTGGGCGAGCTCGGCGCTTCGGTCGAGGTCCGGCGCAACGACGCGCTGTCAGTGGCGCAGGCGCTGGAGCTGCGTCCGCGCGGGATCGTGCTGTCGCCCGGGCCCTGCGACCCCGACCGCGCCGGGATCTGCCTCGAACTGACCGACGCGGCAGCGCGGGCGGGCATTGCGGTGCTCGGCGTCTGTCTGGGCCATCAGACGATCGGGCAGGCCTTCGGCGGGCGCGTCGTACAGGCGCCGCAGATCGTGCATGGCAAGGT
>CAZMBT010000292.1:0-3009 GCA_964564395.1 uncultured Alkalilacustris sp. | reverse complement strand
GAGCACCGACCTTCTAAGTCGATGGCTGCAGGTTCGAGTCCTGCCGGGGTCGCCACTCGCGCAGCGGGAGGTCGGCGCGTGCGACGCTGACGGGGTCCAGCTGAGGCAAGGCTATGCGGGTCTGCGGGCGGTTTGGCGTTGCTTGAGGCGTGGGTGCGCAGCCCCTGCCGAGGACCGGATCGGAACGCGCCCATGCCCCGGCGCGGCACGCCCAGGCGCCCGGCAAACCGATCAGTCCACCGGCGGGGCCGATGACGCGTGCGATGGCCGTGCCGATGCTCGCGACAAACCTGCCGTGGATGTCCTTCCGGCCCCCCGTCGGTCAGCCGACAGTTCAATTGCATTGAAGTGAGTTTTCTGCCAGCAATTGGTCAAAAGACGATAACAACAACAGGGACGCTGCCGGATGGCGAGACAGAACTTCTGGTCCGGGCTCATCGTGATGTCGTTTGCCGCGATCTGCCTGGTCTGGGTCATCCCGAACTATGCCGGTGTGAACCCGCTGGCACAGATGCCCCCCGACCTCGTTCCCAATATCGCATCCTGGATCATGCTTCTCAGCGCGGGCGTCGTGGTGATCAAGGCAGCAATACAGATGGCCCAGAAGCGGGAAGCGCCCGTCAATCTCGACCTGAACTGGCGCGCGATCGGCTGGGCCTCCTGGCCATTCGTGTATGTGGCCGGTGCGATCTATGTGCTGATGCACTTCAAGCTCACACATGCTGGCGTTCCGCTTATCGCGATCATGCTGTTCCTGCTGGGCGAACGGCGATGGTACATCCTGCTGGGCTGTTCGGTCGTTCCGGTGGTGCTCCTTTACATCCTTTCCGTTTACCTGATGCGCGTGGGGGTCGTCTGAGCCATGGATTTCGCGACGATCGGGGCCTCCATCACTGAAACGCTGCAGCCCGAGGCCCTCTTCGGCATCGCGGGCGGGGTTTTTCTCGGCTATGTCATCGGGGTCATTCCGGGGCTGTCACGCTCGGTCGCGATCGCGATCGCGATTCCCATGACCTTCTACATGTCGCCGCTGATCGCGATATCCTTTCTGATCGGCCTGTCGAAGGGAACCGCCGCCGGCAGTGCCGTCTCGGCGATTCTGCTCAACGCGCCCGGCGAGGCATCTTCGGCCGCGACCAGCCTTGACGGCTACCCCCTCGCCAAGAGCGGCAAACCCAAGACGGCGCTGCAGGTCGGGCTGCTGGCCTCGGTAATCGGCGACATATTGGCGACGATCATCCTGATCTTCGTGGCCATCCCCTTTGCACGCGTGGCGCTGATGTTCGGCCCCTACGAGATGGCCGCGATTCTCGCCTTCGCGCTGGTGTTCATTGCCGGGCTTTCGGGAGGCAACATCTTCAAGGGGCTCGCAGCCGGTGGTCTGGGTATCCTTCTGGGCACCATCGGCCTCGACAGTCAGACGGGCCTCCCCCGGTTGACCTTCGGCTACACGCAACTGATGGACGGCATGCCGCTGATCGCGGTCGCGATCGGGACATTGGCACTGTCGGAGATGTTCGTGCAGTCGGAGAAACTGCGCTACGAGCGCGAGACGATGGCAGTGAAGCTTGAGCATCACGCGGGCGACCACATAACCCGCTCGATCTTTCGCAGGATCTTCCCAACGATCCTTCGGGGCACGGGCGTCGGCACCTTCGTCGGCGCATTGCCGGGGCTTGGCCCCTCTGTCGGGGCTTGGATGTCCTATGGCATGGCGATGAAGGCGTCGAAGACGCCCGAGCGGTTCGGCAAGGGGGCGCCCGAGGGCGTGGCCGCATCCGAATCGGCCGACAACGCCGTCATCCCGGCCGCGCTCATCCCGCTGTTCGGGCTCGGGATTCCCGGCAATGTTTCGGCGGCGCTGCTGGTCGGCGCTTTCGCGATTCACGGGATCACGGTCGGGCCCTTGTTGCTGCGGGACGAACCCGAACTGCTTTATTCGATTTTCGCCGGGATGATCGTGGCCAGCGTGTTCATGCTCATCCTGGGCTGGTTCGGGCTGATGGCCTTCGCCCAGATCACGCGGGTTCCACCGCATGTGGTGATTCCCATCGTGATCTTCTTCTGCCTCGCCGGAATGCTGTTGCAAGGCTATGGCGCCTTCGGGCTGATCATTCTGATAGGCTTTGCCCTGCTCGGATACCTGATGAAGAAATACGACTATTCCTTCGTCACTTTCCTCGTCGCCTTCATCATCACACCGATGCTGGAGCTCAACCTGCGCCAGAGCATCATCCTGTCACGGGGTAACTGGGGAATCCTGCTCGATCGCCCGATCGCGCTGTTCTTCATCGCGTGCACGGCCGTCGCTTTCCTGATGCTCGCCATGCGCACCCTTCAGCGGGAAAAACCCGCTGCCGAGCCGGGGGATTGAGGGCGTGGTGCAGTATCCGGCACATGCGGATCCGGCAGTGACCCGAAGAAACGGGCCTCTGCACATCCTTCATACCGGCCCCGTGCCGGGCGAAATCGCCGCTGCCCCTCGGGCGGCGGCACGCAATGCCGCGGGTCGGCGCGATACGTCGCGTTGCTCCTGGCATCACCCTGCAATCGCGTATCGCCGTGAGCGCAGGGGGGAGAGAGGCCGCACTGCACTCGGTTTGCTGAGCGAGCGACGCGCGTGCGGCACGAACCAGGCGATAGACAAGGGAGTTATACGATGAAGAAGACAATGCTCATGACCAGCGCGCTCGCCATAGGCGCAGTGATGGTCGCGCCCTCCGCCATGGCCGACGAATGGCCCGAGCGTCCTGTGACGATGGTGATCGGTTTCAACCCGGGCGGTTCGACCGATATTCAGGGTCGTGTTCTTGCCAATGTCATGGAGGAATACCTCGGACAGCCGGTCAACGTTGTCAACGAGCCGGGGGCCGGCAGTGCAGTCGCCTTCACCAACCTGGCCAACGCAGAGCCGGATGGTTATCGGTTCCTCTACGGCGGCGCCACGGCGCTGACCTTCACGCCGATCATCACCGACGTCGAATACGAGATCGACGATTTCGAGTATCT
>CAZMBT010000291.1:0-3027 GCA_964564395.1 uncultured Alkalilacustris sp. | reverse complement strand
CCAACACGGGCGACAAGGCGCTGCGGGTCTATACGATCTATGGCCCACCTGAACACAGGGACGGTGTAATCCAGAAAACCAAGGCCGAGGTGGCGGACGAGGCGTCTGACGGCGGACGACGGAATACGGGCGCTTAGAGCGCTTGGCCGAGGTTCACCCCTTGCCCAGAACAGCCGCGCAAGCGGCCTGGGCCACCCGTCGCGGAGGGCCACCAAGCCATGCTGCGTCGAGCCGCGGTGCGGCGATACTAGGCAAGTGGTCCGACACTCTATGCCAACCAAGTCCGTGTGACCATTAGACCTGCGCCAACAACTTCCAAATCGCCATGGTGGGAGGCGGCCCGGCGCTGCGTGGCGGCCTTGTTCCGCGCGGGTGAGGTTTCAACGGCAGCCCCATCCCGCAAATCCGCCCCCCCCGTCACCCCGTCACCACCCCATCCCCCACCACGATCTGACGGCGGCAAAGCCCCGCGATCTTGTCGTCATGGGTGGAAATAAGAAAGGTCGTGCCCTCATCGCGGTTGATCTCTGCGATCAGATCCATGACCTGCATGGCCGACTCGCGGTCCAGATTGCCGGTCGGTTCATCCGCCAGCACCAATTCAGGGCGGTTCATCAGCGCGCGCGCCACCGCGACGCGCTGTTTCTGCCCGCCCGACAGGTTGGCGGATGGAAAATCCACCCGTTCCTCCAGCCCCATCCGTACCAGCAATTCCCGCCCGCGCGCCCGCGCCGCAGCCGTTTCGCGCCCTTCGCGCACTGCTGTGGGGAACACCACGTTTTCCAGCGCGGTGAAGTCGGGCAGCAGGTTGTGGAACTGAAACACAAAGCCGATATGGCGGTTGCGAAACTCGGTCAGGGCGCGGTCATCGGCGGCGACCAGATCAAGCCCCAGCATGACATGGCTGCCCGATGTGGGTTTCATCAGCGTGCCCAGAATGGTCAGAAGCGTGCTTTTTCCTGACCCTGACGGGCCCAGCAGCGCCGCCATCGCGCCCTTGTCCAGTGTCAGCGACAGGCCGCGCAGGACGCGGGTCGCGGCGTCGCCCTGACCAAACGTCTTGACCAGATTGTCCACGGCCAAAAGCGCGTTCATTGGCCAATTGCCGTGACCGGATCGACCCGCGCCGCGGCCCGCGCGGGCAGGATGGATGCAAGGATCGCGCCGATCACAGTCAGCGTGATGGCCAGACCATACGACCCCTGGGTAATGTCCATCGGCAGCGTGCCCACGCGGAAATCGTCGCGTGCCGGAAAGGGCAGCAGCGCCAGATACCCAAGTGCCGCCCCCGTCAGACCGCCCATCAGCCCGATCAGCGCCCCTTGGGTGACGAACACAAAGACCACGAACCCCCGTCCCGCCCCCATGGCCCGCATGATCCCGATTTCCGGGCGGCGGCGATAGGTGGACAACAGCAGGGCCGAGGCCACGCCGATCACAATTGTAATCAGCGCAAAGGATTTCAGGAAATAGCCCGTTTGTGCTTGCGCATTCAGCGCCTCCATCAATTGTTCGGCCCCGTCGGTCCAGGGCACAGCGTCCAGCCCTGTCAGCGCCCGGATGCGCAATGCTGTCGCGTCAGCCGCGTACAGGTCGGCCAGCTTGATTTCGATTCGCGTCACCCCTTGGGGCAGCGCAAACAGCGTGCGCGCCGTGGGCAGTGCAACAAATGCGCTGCTCGCGTCGATCATGCCATTGCCGGTCTGGAAAATGCCCGTCAGCGTCAGCACCATCGACACCCCGCCAGAGGATTGCAGCCGCATTGTCTGGCCCAGCCTTAGCGACAGATCATCAACCAGCCGCTGGCCCAGCACGACTGTCCCCGACCCAAGCCGTGCATGCCCTTCGATGATGTAGCCGTCCAAGTCCAAAATCGCGGATTCGCGTCCCGGCTCCAGCCCGGTCACAGACACTTGCGCCACCTGCGCGCCGCGCATCACGAACCCTGCGCCACTGATCTGCGGGGAAACGGCTGTCACACCGGGCACAGTTTCGATCAGGGGGACAAAGGTCGCCGCTTCGGCCAGAGTTGCCGTGCGCGCGCGCCCGCGTTCGGTCACGGCAAGGACATGGCCATCCGGCGCGATCAGGAGTGCCGGGTCACGATCTTCGGCCTTTATCGTCACATGGCTGATATCGCCGACTGTGCGCGACAGGATGAATTCGGCCAGCCCTCCGATCAGCGCCGACATGAAGATGAAAATGAACACCCCCACAGCGACACCCGACACCAGAAGGGCCGTTTGCGCCTTGCTGGCCGTCAGGTAGCGGGCGGCGATCTTGAGCGCATAAAGCATCAGGGTTGCCCCATGCGCACGGCTTGCCCGGGGCTGATCCCTGTCGCATCTGTGATCACGCGATCGCCCGGCACAAGCCCGTCAGTCACGACCAGCCGCGCTGCGGGCCAGTCGATGACCGTGACAGCGCGGCTTTGGGCCATGCCGTCAGTCACCACAAAGACCCCGGTGCCTGCATCCGTGGCCACAAGAGCGGCGCGCGGCACAGTCAGCGCCGCCGCCTGCTCATCAACGATGATATTGGCGGTCACAGTCAGCCCGACAGGCGCTGTGACGGCCTGCGCGAATTCAAGCTGCACGGCCAGCCCGCCTGTTGCGGCATCAACGCGCTGTGACACGAAGCGCACTTGTCCCTGTCGCACGTTAGCCTCTCCTGCCAGCCGTAGAACTGCGGGCAGGCCTGCGCGGATCTGGGTCGCATAGGCTTCGTCCACGTCCGTTTCGACCACCAGCCCTGTCAGGTCCGCGATCGTCAGAAGCCGCGTCGACGGATCGACCGTCTGGCCAGTTTCCACGTGCAGCGCCAGAACCGTCCCCGCGATCGGGGCGCGCAAGGTGAAGTTGGCCAGCTGGATCTGCGCTTGATCAACCAGCGCCGTTGCCCGCGCCACGTCTTGCGCTGCGGATTGTGCGGAACTGGCGGCGGCGTCAAGCGCCGCACCAGACACAATCGCCCCCAGCGCAGCAGTCCGCGCCAAAGTCGCCTGCGCCTGCGCCTGCGTCACCAGCG
>CAZMBT010000290.1:0-3037 GCA_964564395.1 uncultured Alkalilacustris sp. | reverse complement strand
ATACAGCTTTCTGGTCGCGATCCCCACGATCCTGGCCGCAAGCCTGGTGCAAAGCCTCGATGTGTGGCGCGGCGACGGGCTGGACGGCGTCGGCGCCGGGGCGCTGCTGGTAGGCTTCGTCACCGCTGCGCTGGTGGGAACGGTGGCGCTGCGGCTGGTGCTGGCGGCGCTCTACCACGCTCAGCTCAAGATCTTTTCGGCCTATCTGCTGCTGCTGGCCGCGCTGGTCGGGTTCGGTGTTCTCGACGCCCCGATCTTCACCGGCGCGCCGCACTGAGCGAGTCGCATCTGCCATCAGACAGCGGCAGCGCCGAAACGCTGCTGCCGTGCCCTTCAAAGCAGGCGACCCTCCGCCGATCAGCCGCCGGCGGCGGAGGCCTCGCGCTGAACGGCGCCGCCGGCCAGTGACAGATCGCGCCCGATCCCTTCGACGGTGTTGCACGCCGCGAGCAGCGCGACGGCAGCCAGAAGCAGGCCGCGCACCGCCACGCCCCGCCTGTCAGCCAAACCGCGACCACGCATCGCGCATTGCTTTCTGCATCGCTTCCATCGACTGCTCGGCGCCCTTGCGCACATCCTCCCACGCCGCGCTCGAGGCATTCTGCAGCTTCTTGAGTTCCTCGTTCGCGTCGTCCTGCATCTTGCGCAAGCGCTTGATTTCGGATTCGTAATCGGCCTGCACATCGGCGCCGGCCTTGCGGGCCTTCGCCTCCAGCCGGGCGATATCGGCCTTCCATTCGTCGAGCTGGGCCTCGAGCTTCTTTTCATAAGACGGCTTGTCGGCCATGGTATTCTCCCTCTTTCAAACGAACCAAATCGGTCATATCCGCGCCCAAATCCGAGGGCATCACGCTTCAAGATTCCAGTATAGCACAGCAGCACAGATCCCGGCACCATGGCAAGACCGATACACGAACAGCTCGATTCCGGCCTCGCCGCCACAGAAGCGCTGCACGAGGCCGCCACCGCACATCCCGACATCGCAGGCATCGACGTTACCGAAATGCTCAGCGCCGATCCCCGATCGGCCGTCTTTCGCGGCATCCATGACGGTCGCAAGGTTATCCTGAAGCTCTATTTCGGCCCGCGCATGGCCGAGCGCGCCGAGCGCCATCGCGACCTGCTCAGCGAGCTGGCGCGCCACATGCATGAGGGACGCTACCGCGTCCCGAAACTTCTGGGCGCGGTGCCGGCAGCAGGTGCCGTGGTCACCGAGGACATCCCCGGGCGCCCGGTGGCGGACGCCATCGCCGAGGCCGACCCCGCCGAGCGCGACCACCTCCTGCACGCGGCGGGGGCGTGGTACGCCCATCTTGTGCGCCCGACGGACCGGCATCGGCGCGGACAGTTTCAGGCGCAGTTCTGGGCGCGCCAGCGCGAGACCGGCCTCGAGCGCGTCGCGGGCGCCGACAAGACGGGCGGTGACCCGGCGCTGGCGCGTGCCCTCGCGACGCGGCTCAAGGCATTCGTGCCCGCGCTCAAGGGATTGCCGGTGACACAGGTGCGCGGCCATGGCGATCTGCACACCCGCAACCTGCTGATCGACGGGGACACGCTCTGGGGCATCGACAGCGAGAACGCGCATTTCCTGCCCATTATCAAGGATCCGGCGCGACTGCTGGTCACCCAGCACATGACCGCGCCGCGCAACGGGGCCGACTGGCTGGGGCTGTCCGCCGCCGACCGCGATGCGCTGCTGGCCCCCATCGACCTGCGCCCGGCCGAGCGCGACGCGCTGCTGCCGTTTTTCGTGGGGGTGGAGCTGGCGGATCGCTACGTCAACACGCAGTTGACGGCGCCGCACGGGCCGCGCCTGATGGCGGCGATCCGCGCCTTCCTGCAGGAGGCCCATCCGGCATGATGCCGCGCGCCCTCAGCCGGTCGCATCCTGGAGTCGGCGCCGATCACGTTGGAGCGACCTGCGGAATCCGGACCTTGCGTCGTCGCGCAATTCTGCGACCCTCGCTTCCCTCCGGTCGGATTGCACACCAGCTCAGCCGAGGCGCCCGGCATCCAGCTGCAAAACGCGGTCCATGCGCGCGGCCAGCGCCTGGTTATGCGTGGCGATCACCGCGGCGAGGCCGGTCTCGCGCACCAGATCCATGAGGACATTGAACACCTGATCCGACGTTTCCGGATCGAGATTGCCGGTGGGCTCATCGGCCAGCAACAGCGCCGGGCTGTTGGCCAGCGCGCGGCAGAAGGCGACGCGCTGCTGTTCGCCGCCAGACAGCGCCGCCGGGCGGTGGGTTGCGCGCGCGCCAAGACCGACCCGTTCGAGCAGCATGCGCGCCCGCGCCTGCGCATCGCCGGTCGGCACGCCATTGACCAGCTGCGGCAGCACGATGTTCTCGGCGGCGCTGAATTCGGGCAGAAGGTGATGGAACTGATAGATGAAGCCGATGGCGCTGCGCCGTGCCGCGGTGCGCGTGGCGTCGGGCTGGCGTGTCATGTCCATGCCGTCGATCGTCACGCGCCCCGAATCCGGCGTGTCCAGCAGCCCGGCGATATGCAGCAATGTCGATTTCCCCGCCCCCGAGGGCGCCACCAGCGCGACGACCTCGCCGCGCCCGATGGTCAGCGTGACGCCGCGCAGGACCTGCACCTCGCCGCGGCGCCCCTTGTTGTAGGTCTTCTCGACCCCGTCGAGTTCGAGCACCGGATCACTCATAGCGCAGCGCCTCCACCGGGTTCATCCGCGCAGCGCGCCGCGCCGGAAACAGCGTGACGACGAAGGACAGCCCCAGCGACAGCCCCACGGCGCGCAGAACGTCCCATAGCTGCAGCTCGGCGGGCAGCGCATAGATGCCCCGGATGGACGGATCCCACACACCGCCCCCCATCACCGCATTCACGAAGGAGAAGATGGGATCGATATAGATTGCGAACAGGCTGCCCAGTATGACGCCGAAGGTGGTTCCCAGCACCCCCACCGCAGCCCCGCAGATGAAGAACACGCGCATCACCGCGCCTTCGGTCAGCCCCATCGTGCGCAGGATGCCGATATCGCGCCCCTTGTTCTTGACCAGCATGATCA
>CAZMBT010000289.1:0-3044 GCA_964564395.1 uncultured Alkalilacustris sp. | reverse complement strand
TCCCCGAGGGCTTCGGCGAGACCCCCGACATCATCGCCATGGCCCCGGATTCGAGCCGCGCCTACATCACGCTGCGCGGGCCGAACCCGGTCTCGGCGCCGCATGTGGCGGTGGGCTCGCAGCCGGGCTTTTCGGTGGTCGATATCGCCAGCCGCGAGCTTGTGGAGATTGTCCAGCCCGCCGCCGACAACCCCGATAGCGACTTCCACGGCATCGCCACCCGCCCCTTGTCCCGCTAGGGGGCGAGCGGTACCATCATGGCGCTGCACGCGGGGAGCATGCCACGCAGCAAACGTGCAGCGCCGGTCCGCCAGAGAGGACGAGCCATGAAACGCACTGTCGCGGGCGCGGTTGTCGGCCTCGCCCTCGGGATTCTGGGCGCCGCCGGCGCCGTGAACGCGCAACCGGCGCATTGCCCGCCGGGGCTGGCGAAGAAGGCCGTTCCCTGCGTGCCGCCGGGCCTTGCGGGCAGCAAGCTGCGCGCCGGAGACCGGCTGCCAAGCGGCGCCGATTACATCATCAGCCGCGACCATGAACGCTACGGGCTGCCGCGCCCGAGGCGCGGCAGCCGTTACGTGCGGGTGGACAACGACATCCTGCGGATCGTGGTCGAAACCGGGCGCATCATCGAGAGCGTCGCGTTGATCGGTGAACTTCTCGACTGAAAGCCGCGCGGGATGCGCCTTACCACCGTCTCGGCGGCGCCGGGCATGGCGCGAAGACGCATCGCCGCACTGCGGGTCGCGGTTCATCCATGAGGCGGCGGGGTCGCCCCGACCGGAGGAGCGAGCGCGGTGAAGATATCGGATGACATCGAGGGGCACGAAGAGGCCATCATCGACCTGTTCACCACCACGTTCACCGCGTCCGAAGGCGCGCAGGAAGGAAAACTGGTCGGCACTCTGGCCCGCAACCTTCTGGCGGACACTGCTCCGGACGATATTCAGGTCTTCACCGCCTGGCGAGGCGAGAGGTTGATCGGCGCGGCCCTCTTCTCGCGGCTGACCTACCCGCGCGATGCCCGCACTGTCTTCCTTCTGTCGCCCATGGCTGTCGCGACCGACAGTCAGGGGACGGGCGTGGGGCAGGCACTGCTGCATCATGCGCTGGCCGTTTTGCGCGACCAGGGTGTCGATATCGCCGTGACCTATGGTGACCCGGCATTCTACGGCAAGCTGGGGTTCAGACCGATGAGCGAAGCGACCGCCCGCGCACCCCTGCCGATGAGCCAGCCCGAGGGATGGATCGGTCAGGCGTTGACGGGCGGTAAGGGGGGCGATGTCTCACCGCCCCTGCAAGGCCCCTGCCGCTGCGTCGCCGCATTGGACGACCCGGCACTGTGGTAGGCGCCGCCGAACGCCCTGTCAGGCCGTGGACGGGCGAAGCCCCGCCCGACGCCGGGCATCGATGCTGAACATGGTGTCGTCATGCCGGGCCAGGAACAGGCCGAGCGCGCCCAGAAGGATGGGCACCGACGCCCAGAAGACCAGGTTCGACCCCTCGGCGAAAGGCAGCAGATAATGCTGCAGCGTCGCGATCATGCCCGCACCGTGGACCGCGAGCCCCAGACCGTAGCTCACGGTTCGCGCCGCCCCCAGCATGATCGCGACGCCCAGCAGGGATTGAAGCGCGCCGAGCCCGTAGGCCAGCGCAATGCCCAGCCCTCCGATCCCGTAATGGGCGTCAAGAATGGCCTGAGCGGCGCCGGGCTGCAGGATCTTGCTCACCCCCCAAAGCGCGATGAACGCGCCGAACCCGAGCCTGATCAGAAGCAGGGCAACCTGCGGCGATGCTGTCATGGGAAACCTCCTGTATCGATGTGTCATGGCCGATCCGGGGCAATGCCGCCCCCGTCACCGCCGGTGCGTCGTCGGCGCGGACCGTTGCACCGGCCCCGCCCGAGGTTCCAATGACAGGCGCGTGAGACGCCGGTTTCGCGACAGAATGCCGCGGGATACGCGCGGATTGCGCGGCTTGCGCGGCTTGCACGCAGGGTGGCTGCACGGATGCGATGAAGCGTCCGCCGCCGCGACGGGGCGCGGCGCAGCGCGGACGGGCCCGAAAGCCGTCAGCCGCAGACCGGCATATCCCCGCCCGCGCCTGCCTGCGCCGCGCTCGGAGCCGCGCTGTCGATTGGCGCATTTCGTACCGGCGCGCCACGCTGTAAGCTGTGCGCGGCGGCTGCGCGCACCGCGCGGCAGGCAAACCGGGAAGGAGGGACTGCATGCAGACCAGGGACATGGCGGCGCTTGTGACTGGCGGCGGCTCGGGGCTGGGCGAGGCGACGGCGCGGGCGCTGGCCGCCGATGGGGCGCGGGTGGCGATACTCGACCACAACCCGGAGGCCGCGCAGGCGGTCGCCGCCGAGATCGGCGCGCTGGCATTGGATTGCGACGTGACCAGCGCCGATGCCGCCGAGGCCGCCATCGCCCGAGCCGAGCAGGCGCACGGGCCCGCGCGCATCCTCGTCAATTGCGCCGGCGTCGGGCCGGCGCAAAAGATCCTCGGCCGCAAGGGACTGATGCCGCTTGAGGATTTCCGCCGTACCGTGGAGATCAATCTGGTCGGAACCTTCAACATGCTGCGCCTTTTCGTGGCATCGGCGGCCGCGCTCGCCCCCCTGCCCGCCGGCGAACGCGGGGTGGTCGTCAACACCGCCTCCATCGCCGCGTTCGACGGCCAGATCGGACAGACCGCCTATGCGGCATCGAAAGCCGGGGTGGCGGGGCTGACGCTTCCGGCGGCGCGGGAACTGGCGTCACAGGCGATCCGGGTCGTGACCATTGCGCCGGGGCTGTTCGGCACGCCGATGCTGCGCGCTCTGCCGCAGGAGGCGCAGGACAGCCTGTCCGCATCGGTGCCCTTCCCCGCACGGCTTGGGGAGCCGTCGGAATATGCCGGTCTGGTGCGCTACATCCTGTCGGCCGAGATGCTCAACGGCGAGGTCATCCGCCTTGACGGCGCCTTGCGGATGGCGCCGCGCTGACACGGCGCAGGATCGCTCCGGCCTCGCCCTGCACGCCGCATCGCGCATGTCGCACCGG